>JANODS010001468.1:0-8069 GCA_031412835.1 Acidobacteriota bacterium
GCGGCGGGGAGGATGTAGGTGCAGCCACGAGCGGTGGGAAGTTCGTGGATTTCGGTGGAGGCGACGGCGTCGTCAACGGCTTCGCGAGAAAGGCCGGCGCGGGAGAAGAGGGTCAGATATGGACCGATACCGGCGACGGAACGGGCCCATCCGGTGGTGGAGAGAATGGACGCGGGAGATTGCCCGAAAGACGATCCATCAAGACCTTGGCGATGAGCCCACCACGCGCGCAGGAGAGAGTCGTTGATTTTTCCTCGTTGTGGTTCGATCCTACCAATCTTATGCTGGAGGCGTAGAATGGGGGCCAGCGGATTGACTGTGAGATGAGATTTTTTCTAGTCGCCTTGGTTACACCATTTTGTATTTGGGCAGAGACGATGCCTGCGGAGTTGAAAGCTTCGATTGGCCGGAGGTGTATGAGCTGTCATACGGGGACGGCGGCCATGGGCGGGCTGGACTTGGCGACCTTGCCGTTTGATCTTTCGAGTCGGGCGGTGCGGGAGCGCTGGGTTCGAATTCACGACCGGGTTGAAAAGGGCGAGATGCCGCCGAAGGGCTTCGTGATGGGGGCCGAGGATCGAGCGGGAATGCTGCGACGGTTGGCTCCGGCGATCCACCGGGCGGATCTGGCGGAGGTGCTACGGAGCGGGCGGGGGCCGATGCGGCGGTTGAATCGCGATGAGTACGAGCAGACGCTGCGGGACGTTTTGAAGCTGCCGCATTTGGACGTTCGGGACTTGCTGCCGGAGGACCGGGAGGCGTTCCATTTCAACAAAGTGTCGGAGACGCTGGATATGTCGCGGGTGCAGTTGGGGGCGTATCTCGATGCATCGGAAGTTGCGTTGCGGCAGGCGATGGTGAAGGCCGCGGTGCCGCAAGTAGTGACGAAGTTTCGGGCCGCCGGGACGCGCCTTTTCCCGGGGCTGAGGGGTACCGGGACGTTGCATTCGATGTTCTTCATTAAAGACAACCAGGGCGTGAATGTGGCGAGTGAGCACAGCACGCCGCTGTCGAAGGAGCTCGAAGCGGATCCGGCGCTGGAGATGGGGCTTTTTCGATCACCGGGCTGGCCGTACGGCGCGTATCCACGGGGCTTTGCGGCACCCGCGCCCGGAGAGTATCGGGTTCGTTTTTCGGCACGGGCGGTGTTGCAGCATCCGGGCTTCGTCGTGTCGGACGCGAAACTGGCGGTGCCGATGACGCTGCGGTCACGGCGACCGACGAACCACGACATTGCGGAGGATATGAAGCCGGTGGGGGGCTTGCTGGAGATCGCGCCAGGGTCGCATGTGTACGAGACGACGGTGCCACTGGTGGCGGGGCAGACGGTAGAGTATGTGCTCTACGGGTTGCCGGCACCGCAGGTGGACACCGAGGGCAAGACGGGGGCGTATCGCTATCCGCCGCTGCCGGCGGGTGGGCAGCCGGGGGTGGCGTTCAACTGGCTTGAGATTGAGGGGCCGTTGCCGTGGGCGGCGTGGCCTCCGGCGAGCCATCGGGTGTTGTTTGACGAGTTGGGGGTTGCTCCGGCACCGGTGGAGGCCAAGCGAGAGGCGGGGCGGTTGATGCGGCGGTTCATTCGAAGCGCGGCGCGGGGGCCAGTGGCGGAGGCGGCGATCGAGAAGTTTGAACGGTTGGTGTTTGCTCGGCTGGATCGCCAGGAGCCATTCGTGGAGGCAATGCTGGCGGGGTATCAGGCGTTTTTATGTTCCGACTTGTTCTTGTATTTGCGGGAACCGGGGAGCGACTTTGCGGTGGCGGATCGGCTGGCCTATTTTCTGACGAATTCGCGACCCGATGGCCAGTTGACGGCGGGGCGGATGGGGCGGGAGGTGGATCGGCTGATTGACGGAGGGGGATTCGAGCGGTTTGTGAAGAGCTTTACGGGCTATTGGCTGAACCTGCGGAATCTGAGGCGGGACGATGCGGACAAACGGCTGTACCCGGAGTATCAACTGGATGAGTATCTGGTGGATTCGCTGGAGCGGGAGACGCTGCATTTCTTTACGGCGATGGTGCGGGAGAATCTGCCGATTCGGAACTTGGTAGAGGGGGATTTTGTATACGCCAATGAGCGGTTGGCGAAGCACTATGGGCTGGAGCCGATCGCGGGGGCGGGGCTGCGGAAAGTGGCGTTGGCGAAGGGGAGTCCGCTGGGAGGGTTGCTAACGCAGGGGGCGGTCTTGAAGATCACGGCGAACGGGACGTCGACTTCGCCGGTGCTTCGCGGGGCTTGGATTACGGACCGGATTTTGGGGGATCCGCCACCACCGCCGCCTCCTGGCGTGCCAGCCGTGGAGCCAGACATTCGTGGCGCTAAGACGATTCGGGATTTACTGGAGCAGCACACGAAATCGGCCACGTGCGCGGGGTGCCATGCGAAGTTTGATCCGGTGGGGTTGGCGCTGGAGAATTTTGATGTGATGGGGCGGTGGCGGACGCACTATCGGGGGACGACGGAAGGGGAGCGGGTGAGCGGGATTGACCATACGGGGCACGATTTCGCCTATACGGTGGCGGGGCCGGTGGATGCGAGTGGAAAGTTGGCGGATGGGCGTAGTTTTCGGGATATTCGCGAGTTGAAGGCGCTATTGGCGGGGAATCCGCGGCAGTTGGCGCGGAATTTCTTGCAGCAGTTGACGGTGTACGCGACCGGAACGCCGGTTCGTTTTTCGGATCGGATGGAGATTGAGGCGATGCTGGATGGTTGTTCGGCCGGTGGCTATGGGGCGCGTGATTTGATCCATGCTTTAGTGAAGAGCAGGATATTTCAGGGGAGGACGGCATTATGAAGCGGAGAACGTTTTTGCGCGGGGCGGGGGTGGCGCTAGCTTTGCCGGTGTTTGCGAGCGTGGCACCGGTGCCACGGCGGATGCTGCTGATTGCGAACAATCTCGGGGTTTTGCCGAAGCTGTTTTTTCCGGAGGGGGCGGGGCGGGAGTATGCGTTGTCGCCGTATCTGCAGGAGTTGGCGGGGCACCGGGAGAACTTCACGGTGTTCAGCGGACTATCGCATCCGGGGGTGGCGGGCGGGCATAGCGCGGATAACTGTTTGTTGACGGCGGCGCGGGGCGCGTTCAAGAGCGGCTTCCGGAATTCGATTTCTGTCGACCAGTTCGCGGCGGAGAAGCTGGGGCAAGTGACGCGGTTTCCGTCGTTGAATCTGGGTGTGAATATCGACAAGGGCAATCGGAGCTTGTCGTGGACGCGGGATGGGGTTTTGTTGCCGGCGGAGGATAGCCCGGCTAGGCTTTATGAGCGGCTGTTTGTGCAAGGCGATCAGGAGGCCGTGGCGCGGCAACTGCATCGGCTGGAGAGCCGGGGAAGCATTCTGGATACCCTGCTGGAGGAGACCAAGCGGTTCGCGGGCGAACTGGGGAGTGAGGACAAGGCTCGGCTGGACCAGTACGTGACGTCGGTGCGGGAGGTGGAGGAGCGGATGCAGACGGCCAAGGCGTGGGAGACGAGGCCGAAGCCGGCGGCTTCGCAGGCGGCCCCGGCGGATATTCCGGATAGGAAGCAGTTCTTCGAGAAGTTTGAGCTGATGTTGGCGATGGCGCAGTTGGCGCTGGAGAGCGATTCAACGCGGATTGTGACGTTGATGGCGGATGCGTTCTTTACGCCGGTGTTCAAGCTGAATGCCGAGCGGAGCTCGACGGATAGCTACCACGGGCTGACGCATCATGGGCAGGGCGAAGCGAAATTGGGGCAGTTGCAGGAGGCGGACCGGCGGCAGATGCGGCTATTGAACAAGACGCTGGGGAACTTGGCGGAGCGGAAATTGCTCGACCGGACGATGGTTTTCTACGGCAGCAGCTTAGGTGATGCGAACATCCATGACAATACGAATCTGCCGATTTTGCTGGCGGGGGGCGGGTTTCGGCATGGGCAGCACTTGGTGTTTAGGCGGGACAATAACGCGCCGCTGTGCAACCTTTTCGTGAGCATGATGCAGCGGATGGGGATTGAGACGGAGGGGTTTGCGAGTAGCAGCGGGCGGCTGACAGGGTTGGAGATGAGCTGAGTTAGGAGTCGACGCGCTCGGGTTCCCAGTCGTCGGGGTCGTCGTCATCGACGCGCTTTTCGGGGTTGGTTCGTTTTTCTTCTTCGAGGCGCGCTTTGCGCTCTTCGCGTTCTTCGATGCCGTCGCTCATGAGTGCTCCTGCTTCCAGTTTACGGCGCGGCGCGGGGATCGGCAGCCGAGCCAGGCGGTGGCGAGGAGGTCGAGGAACCAGATGGTGACCAAGAGCACATCCCAAAGATCGGTTGCGGCCCGGCTTTGTCGTGCGGAGACAGGAAGGAAGGCAGCGAGATGAGAGAGGATCAGGAGTACGGGTTGGGCGAAGAGGAAGGTACGGAGGAGGTCGATCGCACGGAATTTTCGTTGCCAGTGTAGGCCAGCAATGAGGATGGGCGAGGCTGCGAGGGGGACGAGCCAAATGAGCTTCAATTCGAAGACCAGTTGCGACCAGGGCCAGGGTAGGTTCCACCAGGAGATCCAATTCCTGAGTAGAGGCATCTGATTGCCGAAGAAGGCAAAAGAGAGTTGGGGCCAATGCTGAATGAGGCGGGCGAGGATGCGAAGGGTGATCGCATTGGAAGAGTTTAGATCAGGACGGCGTGAGGGTGGATGGCGGCGAGGGCTTCGTCCATAGTGGCGAGCAGACCTCCGTGGGCGGAAGCGAGGGCGACGAGATAGGCATCGGTAACTTGCTTGTGGCCGATGATGCCTTTATCCGGCACGTGACGATAGTCGAGATCGTCGTTCCAGAACTCATGGGTGGGAAGGGCGGAGATTCGGGTTAGCAGCTGCTTGGCTTTGGCCATGGACGGCTCTACACCCAAGCGCAAATGGAAACGAATGAGCGCGCCCTGCGTGATGGGACAGGTGGCGAAGCGCGGCGTGGAACGGAACCAACGGACGGCGCGAGTGTGGGCCGAGTGGTCTGGAGTGGCCAAAGCGATGAGAATGTTGGCGTCCAGGAGGCAAACGCCTTTACTCATCTTCGAGGGCCTCGACATCCAATGACGTTACGCGGCGGATGCAGCGGAACGTGGGAAAGCCGAGTTCCTGACCAATTGCTTCATCGCCAGGCTCGATTGTCTTCTTTTCGCTAATGATGAATTCGCTGACGACGCTACCGAGACTTCGCTTCTGTTCCCGCGCGACCGTCTTGGCCATGTAGTATGCCTCGTCGGAGATATCGAGAGTTGTTCGCACAATCGCATCATAGCACAACGGCATCGAAGTGGTTCAACCGTCACTTCGTCAGGGTCAACGAAATCGAGTTAATGCAGTACCGTAACCCCGTCGGCGGCGGGCCATCATCAAACACGTGCCCCAAGTGCCCATCGCACCGCACACACCGCACCTCAATGCGGTCCCCATCCGCCCGCTTCGCCACATTCTGCGGAGCCGCCGGCTGCCAAAAACTCGGCCACCCCGTCCCCGAATCAAACTTGTGCTCCCCTGAAAACACCGCCGTCCCGCACCCCGCGCAGTAAAACGTCCCCGTGCCCTGATACTTGTCGTACTCCCCCGTAAACGGCTGCTCCGTGCCCGCCTCCCGCATCACCCAATACCGCGTCGGCTTCATCACTTGCCGCCACTCCGCCGGGGTCTTCACCATCTTCTCCACCGTCACCATCCCCTTCTCCATATCCACGATCCGCAGCGTCTCCCGCTCCGGCATCACCACCTCCCGCTTCGCGCACGAAGCCAGCGGCAGCGCCACCCACCATCGCCGCATCACTGGAAAAATGTCTCCACCGGCAGTATCCTCACCTGCGCCGCCTTCAACCCCAGCTTCCGCGTCGACACCACCTTGTCCTCCTCCAAAATGTCCGCCAACTTAGGGCTGTTATACGTAATCGGCGACGGCCCATCCCCCAGCAACTGCTTCTGCAACCCGGCCGCGTCCTCCGCCACCGCCACAATCTCCAGCCGATCCTTCCGCAAATGCTTCTTCACCGCCCGGTTCACATCCTCCACCGTCAACCCCGCAATCGCCTTCTTCACCGTCTCCGTATACTCCCCGATCCCGTAAAACTGGCTATCAATCCGATACCCCAACTCATTCGCCTTCGTCTTCAGAAGCAGATTCACGTTCCGGCTCAAAAAGCTCCGCGTCTCTTCAAAATCGCTCTCCGTCAGCCCCTTATCGAGAAACCGGTCCAACTCGTGCAGCGCCAACCGCAAAGCGAAATGGGCCGTCTTCGGCTCCACCGGCCGAATCCACATCTGGAAAATCTGCTGCCGTCGCGCCAAATTCGGGTCCGGCTCAAACTGGTCCATCCCCCGCGGAAAATACTCGATGTAGCTGTAGTCCCCGTAGTTCAACCCCCGAATCTCCCGCATTCGCTGATACAAATTTCCCGCGCTCGAACGGTGCGGCCCGAACCATGTATTCGCCACGAGCAACGCCGCATAGTCCGGATGGCTTCGCGTCACCGCAATCGGAAACCCCAACGAATAGGCGACCGCTAACGTCGGCTTCTTCACAATCGTCACGCGCGTCTGCGCAATCGCCTTCGGCACCGCCCGCTTCACGGCCGACGCCTTCCCCACCGGCAACTGCCCAAAATCCTTTTTCACCCGTTCCACAAACCCCTCGGGATACTGCCCCGCAATCGCAATCGTCACATTCGCCTGCGTCAAATGCTGCTTATAAAACGCCTTCAAATCCGCCAGCGTCAACCGTTCCAGCGACGATACCCGGCCGACCGGATGCGCCGTCCCCTGCAACAAGTTATAAAGCACCTCCTTCCCCAACTCCTCATCGTTATTCTGCCGCAGCGAAACCCGCAAAAACGTCAACTGATCATCGCGCAGCCGCTTCAAATCCTCCGCCCGCCAACCCGGCCGCAGCATCATCTCCCGCAGCGTCGCGTAATACCCTTCCAAGTTGTCCAAGTGCGTCATCCCGCTGATCGTCAGCATCTCCTGGTCCGTTTGGTCCGCCACCACCGCCGCCATCGGATACATCTTCTCCAGAATCTCGCTATAGCTCGCCTGCGCCGATCCCCCCCGCGCCAACATCGCCGCCGTCAACGCCGCCACGCCCTCCTTTCCCGCCGGATCATTCAAACTCCCACAGCGAAAAACGAACCGGAAATTGATGATCGGAGACTGCCCCGGCAGCGCCACCACCTCCATCGCCTGCAAGGCAACGGCGGATACCAACAAAGCTAAAACTCTCACTTCGCCTCCTTTTTCTGCGAAAGCGTCACCACCGTCCGACCCGCCGCCACGAAGTACTTCCGCGCCACCTCCCGCAAATCCTCCGGCGTCAGCGAAGCGTAAATGTCATAAACCTGGTTCATCGTCTCCGGCGTCCGCGTCAACGCGATGATGCTCGCCAAATTCGCCGCGATCGCCTCGCTATTGTCCAACCCCAGCGCAAAGCTGTAGCGAAGATTGCTCTTCACCGCCTCCAGCTTCTTGGCGTCCACCAGGGTGTCTTTGAACCCATTCAACGTCGAAACAATCGCCTCCTGCACCGCCGGCACATCCGCGTCTTTCTTCACCCGCGCATAGACCATAAACAAATACGGGTCCGCGTGATTTTCATAACCCCCCGCCAAAACATCGTTCTTCTGCTCATCAATCACCAGCTTCTTATACAGCGGTGAAGTTTTCCCCAACCCAAGCGCCGCGATCAAATCCAGCGCCGCCGCATCCCGCATATTCTCCGTAAAACTCGGAGTCTTGTATCCAATCATCATCCAAGGCAGCGTCGCCGACGGCCAATCCACATGCGCCTTTCGCTCCGCCGTCTGCACTGGCTCCACCGGAATCGCCGGCTTCACCGCCCCCTTCTTCCACGGCCCCCAATACTTCGCCGTCAACGTCCGAACCGCCTTCTGATCCACATCGCCGACCACCAGCAGCGTCACATTCTCCGGCCGATAGAACCGCGCGAAAAACTCCTTCGAATACGCATACTGGTTCGGCATCGCCTTAATGTCCGCGACAAATCCCATCGTTGTGTGCCGATATGTATGCCGCTCAAACGCCGTCTCCCGCAGCTTCTCGTGCAGTTGATTCACCGGCTCCGAGCTGTTCTTGT
>JANODS010001469.1:0-3524 GCA_031412835.1 Acidobacteriota bacterium
CGTCACCATCACCGGCGGCGAGCGCGAAAATCGTCTCGATGGTGGCATCTGGTCCGTGCCGCGGCCCGTTCTCTTCTCGAATCTCCGCATCCTGTTCGAAACCGGCAACCTGCGGATTGCCCACGATCTGCCCGGCTACAAAGCGCTCCTCGAAGAGTTGCTCACCGCCAAAGCATCTGGCCCGCAGCGTGAGCACGACGACGTGGCCATCGCCGTCGCCCTGGCCGCTTGGCGCGCCACTCGCGAAATTCCAGCGCTGCGCCTACCGCACCCCCAACAAGTTATACGATTTAGGGGAGAAAATCTCTAATGCTGCTCCTTGCCCTTGCCATCACCATCGAACCGCACGTCGCTGTCCCCATGCGCGACGGTGTTAAACTCTTCGCCGATGTCTACCGGCCCAGCGCGCCCGGAAAGTACCCCACCATTGTAGTCCGCACCCCCTATGGCACCCAGCGCGACGGCGTCCATCAGGAGCTAATCCGCTTCGCCCAAAACGGCTACGCCGTCGTCATGCAGGACGTCCGCGGCCGCTTCGAATCCGAGGGCAAATGGGAGCCCTTCCGCGACGAAGCCCGCGACGGCTATGACACCATCGAATGGGCCGCCCAACAGCCCTGGTCCACCGGCAAGGTCGCCTCCCAGGGCGGCAGCTATCTCGGCCACAACCAATGGCTCGCCGGCACACTTGCTCCGCCACATCTGGTCGCCATGTTTCCCCGGGTCGCCTCTACGAGCATCTATCACAACTGGGCCTACTTCGGCGGTGTCTTCCGCCTCGCCTTTAACTACGGCTGGGGCGTCGTCCGCATGCCCCATCGCATCATGCAGCCGCAGTATTGGCACACCGAAGCCTATGCCCCGCCCGAACTCAAATACGACAAAATCCTGCTAAATCCGCCCGATCACGGCATAGCTCACTACCGCGACTGGCTCGCTCATGACAAGTACGACGACTACTGGCGCGCCGCTTCCGTCGAAGACCGCTTCGACGAGATCAAGGTCCCCGTTCATACGCAGGGCGGCTGGTTCGATATCTTCCTCGCCGGCACCATCAACGGCTACGTGGGCATGAAAAAGCGCGGCGCGAAAATGGTCATCGGCCCCTGGGGACACGGCCCCAGCCGCAAGTTCGGTGCCATCGATTTCGGCCCCACGGCAGACCGCAAACTCAGCGAGTTCGAAGACCCTTGGTTCGCCCACTATCTCAAAGGAGAAGCCAACGGAATCGAAAAGCAGCCGCCCGTCGAACTCTTCTACATGGGCATCAATTATTGGAAAAAGGAAGCCGATTGGCCCATTCCCGGGACGATCTACCTCCCCATGTATCTGGGTGCCAACAAGTCGCTCTCCTATGACAAAACGTCCGCCGCTAGCGACAGTTTTAACTACGATCCCGCCAATCCGGTGCCGACCCTCGGAGGCAACAACTGCTGCGGCAGCCCCACCGTCGCCGGCCCCATGGACCAGCGGCCCCTCGAAAAACGGCCCGACGTCCTCAGCTACACCGGCATCCCGCTTCCCAGGCGCTTCGCCATCGCCGGCCCCGTCAAAATGAAACTCATGGTCTCGACCACCGCTCCGGACATGCACTGGATGGTCAAACTCATCGACGTGCATGAGGACGGCGCGGCCTACAACATCGCCGAAGGCATGCTCCGTTGCACCGGTCCGGAATGCGAGGTCGACTTGGTTGGCACCGCCAATGTCTTCTTGACGGGCCATCGTATTCGGATCGACATCACGTCCAGCAACTTCCCCCAATTTGCCCGGGCTCCCCACGCCGGCAAAAACACCGTTTTTCACGGGTCGCACATCATCCTGCCCGTCGTTCCGCTACCCTAGGAGACAGTTTCATGCATCGGATACTTATCCCCTTCCTGTTGGTCGGCTCCCTCTGGGCCGATGAGAAATTCCAGGCGCTTGGCCAAAAATGGTCCGTCCCCATCGCCGCCGACTGGGAAGAGGTCGATGGCATCATGGGTTTAACCGTCGCCCGGCCGCAAACTGCCCCGCGCCGCCCAAAACAATTCGCCCTTCTCGATGCGGGGCCTTTTGAAAAGGTCACCGTCGAAGTCGATGTCCGTCGCCTGCAAGGTTCTTTAATCATCGTCTACGCCTATCAGGACGACGCCCACTTCAACTACGCCCACCTCTCCGTGGACGCCCCGGCCAAACAGCCTGTTCACAACGGCATCTTTCACGTCTACGGCGGAGACCGCGTCCGCATCAGCCCTCCAGAAGGCCCCGGCGGCCTCCCCGACACGAATTGGCACAAAGTAAAGCTCGTCTGGTCCGGTCAAACCGGCGAGGTCGTCGTCACCGTCGACGGCCAAACCACCGGTGCCCTGCGCGGCATCGACCTCAGTCTCAAATCGGGAAAAATCGGCCTCGGCTCATTCTTCGAGACCGCTCAGTTCCGCAACCTGAAAGTGATTAACGGGGCCTGACCCGTTCCCTAGCCCGGGGTTCGTCCGAATCGCTCCGGCGATGTACTGTTTGGCCCGTCCAACGGCCTCTGGCAGCACGATGCCGTGCGCCAGCAACGCCGTGATGGCCGCCGAGTACGTGCAGCCCGTCCCGTGCGTATGCGGCGTCTCGTAGCGCTCCCCCGGGTACCACCGTTCCACTCCTTCGAACCAAAGCAGGTCGGAGGCCTCGCCCGCTAGATGGCCGCCCTTCAGCAACACCGCCCGAGCGGGAATCCGCCCGGCCGCTTCGGCCATCGCCGCTCGATCACGGATCACCATCCCGGTCAGCGCTTCCGCCTCTGGCAAGTTCGGCGTCACCAGCGTCGCCACCGGAAACAAATCGGCCAGCATTGCCGCGACGGCTTCCGCCGCCAGTAGCGAGGCACCGTGCTTAGAAACCATCACCGGGTCCACCACGACGGGACCCCGTACCGCCCGGGCCACAACCCGGATCACCGCCGCATTGCCCAGCGCCCCGGTCTTCACCGCGGCCACGGGCAAGTCGGTCAACACCGCCTCGATCTGCTGCCTAACGAGCTCCGGATCCAGGCAATCAACCCGGGTGACCCCCACCGTGTTCTGCACCGTGATCAACGTGATCACCGCCGCGCCGTAAACGCGGTGCTGGTGAAACGTCTTCAAATCGGCTTGGATGCCGGCCCCACCACTGGGGTCCGAGCCGGCAATCGTTAACGCTACTCGCATTAGGGAAGGGTCAGTTTGCCAATCTCGGTTCGACCAATGGTGTTGGCGATCTCGACCGCTACTGAACCCACTAGGCTAACATCCCCGGCCACCGGGAATACAGCGCGGAGCCGAAACACTCCGCCCATCTCGCTGCTCTGAAAATAGCTCTTCCACTCGTCCGCCGCCGTCACAGTGAAGACCGAACCCAGCGGATTCCCCGCCCGGTCGGCAAACCGAAAGTTCATCGACGCCGCCCCGCGGGAGTTGTCGAAACCAGTAATCGCTAGCACGATGGTGCTCCCCTCCCGGGTCGCCTTCGCTTCATCCACTACAACGGGCTGTTGGTCGATCCGGAATTCGCTCAGC
>JANODS010001470.1:0-9685 GCA_031412835.1 Acidobacteriota bacterium
TCGACCAGACGCACCGGTACATCATGAACGCGGTTTATGAGCTGCCGTTCTATAAGAAGCAGACGGGCTTTGTGCCGAAGGTGCTCGGCGGGTGGCAGTTGGGCGGAATTTGGATGGGCTTTTCTGGCGGGCCGTTGGGGATTGGTTCGAACGTGAGTAATACGTTTGCCCAAGGGGGGGGACAGCGGCCCAATTGGAACGGGACATCGCCGTGTGTTGCGAACCCCACCGCCGACCGATGGCTGGATTCGGCGGTGTTTACGAACCCGCCCGCGTATACGTTCGGGAATCTTGGGCGCACGCTGAATGGCTGCCGGAGCGATGTGACTTCGCAGATCGATATGACGCTGACGAAGAATACGCGGATCAAGGAGAAGCTGAACGTGCAGTTTCGGACGGAGATGTTCAATATCACGAACACGGTTCGGTTTTCGCCGCCGAATGCTTCGTTTGGGAATCCGCAGTTTGGGCAGATTGCGGCGCAGAACAATCAACCGCGGGTAATCCAGTTCGGGTTGAAACTTATTTTTTAAGCGGAAGAGTCTTCCAGGAGTCAGAAGGCAAAAACGGGACGGTTGGGCCGATGGCCTTCCCGTCCTGTTGCCATTGGAGGGTGTTGATCTGGTCGGGTAATTCGGAAGAAAGCGACTGGAAGCGGGCGCGGCGCGGGGGGGAGGCGGTCGGGCCTTCGAGGAAAAGGGTAGCGAAGTGCGTAGTCACCTCCATGCCAATGCAACGGAAGCGGACTTCGTCGAAGGCGACGGTTTGGAGGACGTAGGCGCAGGCCAAGCGCTCCGCTTGGGGGTCGCGATCGAGTTCCAGGCCACGGCCCTGCTGCTTGCGGAGCAAAGCCTCGAGGTCGTCGGCGTGCAGGCGGACGGTCAGCTCCATCGCGCGGCCGCGGGAGTTCCAGTTGGCGTCGAGATGGCCGAAGTGAAACTGGTGGGCTCCCAGAAGGAGGGCGGCGCTAATTGTTACTGCCGGTAGGCGCCGCCTCAGCATTGGGCTTTCCTTCGTTCATCGGGTTGCGTTTGCCGTCGCGTTCTTCCTTGAACAGTTGGAACTTGCTCTTGACGGCCTTCCGGGGCCAGTTGTTGTTGCTCAAGTCGGCGTCGGCGGTTTCGCGATGGGGATCGAGTTCGATCGATTTGATCTCCTTGCGCGTCGGGATCAGCTTGGTGACGGAAGCGCTGAGGCGGCGCCATATTTCGGCGGGGATGCGCATCTCTTCCTTGGTGCCGTCGGTGAACTCGATGGCAAGAATTACCGGCATGAGGACGCCGCCGACGTTCTTGATTTCGAGGGCGTAGAAGTTCATAGTGGGGTCGAGGAGTTTGTGTTCGTCGTCTTCGAGGGTTTTTAGATAGGTCTCGAAGGCCTTCTTTTCTGACGGGAGGGGCGCGAATTCGTCCCATTTGTTGTAGAAGTCGAGGAGTTCGGGGAAGTCGTCGGTGCGCTTGCGGAGGGCCTTGTTGCGTTGGGCTGAGAGGGTGATGGGCTCTTGTTCCTTCGCTTTCTTTGACAGGGGTTTTTCGACTTCGGGGTTGCGGGTATCGATCGTGAATTGGGTTAGTTTTTCGAGCGAGATGTCGACGGTTTCATTCGTGTAGAACCAGCCGCGCCAGAACCAATCGAGATCGGTGCCGGAGGCATCTTCCATCGAACGGAAGAAGTCGGCGGGCATGGGGCGCTTGAACATCCAGCGCTGCGAATACTGCTTGAATGCGAAATCGAAGAGTTCGCGACCGAGGATGGTTTCGCGGAGGATGTTGAGGGCCGTGGCTGGTTTGCCGTAGGCGTTGGGCCCTAGGGAGATGACGCTTTCCGAGTTCGTCATGATGGGATCGTGGTCCGGACTGGTCATGTATTCGACGATTTTGGACGGTTCGCCGCGGCGGGAGGGGTAGTCGGGCTCCCACTCCTGCTCGGCGAGGAACTGAAGGAAGGAGTTGATGCCCTCGTCGAGCCAAGTCCATTGGCGTTCGTCGGAGTTCACGATCATGGGGAAGTAGTTATGACCGACTTCGTGGATAACGACGCCGATGAGGGCGTACTTCGTGCGCTGGGAGTAAGTTCCGTCCTCGAGGGGTCGCGGTCCGTTGAAGCAGATCATGGGGTATTCCATGCCGCCAACGGGGCCATTGACGGAGATGGCGATGGGGTACGGGTATTGGAAGGTATAGCGGGAGTAGATATCTAGAGTATGTACAATGGCTTGGGTGGAGTAACGTTCCCAGAGCGGGTTACCCTCTTTGGGGTAGTAACTCATCGCCATGACGGGGTTAGCGCCGACATTGTGACCTTGCGCGTCCCAGATGAATTTCCGGGAGGAGGCGAAGGCGAAGTCGCGGACGTTTTTGGCGTGGAAGATCCAGGTTTTCTTGCCGGTAGGCTTGCCTTTTTCGGCGAGGGCGGCTTCGGCGGGGGTGACGATTAGCAAGGGCTTTTTCGCCGTCTTGGCTTGGGCTAGGCGTTGGATTTGCGCAGAAGTGAGCACCTCCTGGGGGTTCTGAAGGACGCCGGTAGAGGCGACAATGTGGTCGTTGGGGACGGTGATTTTGACTTGGTAGTCACCGAATTCAAGGGTGAACTCTCCAGTGCCAAGGAACTGTTTATGCTGCCAACCGGTTACGTCGTTGTAGGCGGCCAGGCGGGGGAACCATTGGGCGATTTCGTAGATCCAGTTGCCGTCCTTCTTGAAGAACTCGGCTCCGGTGCGGCCGGAGGTCCGCTTGGAGTTGTTAATGGGATAGTCCCAGGAGATGGAGAAGCGGAAGGATTGCCCGGGAGGGAGCGGGGCGGGGAGGTCGACCCGCATCATGGTGCGATTGATGAATTTGGGGAGTTCGCGGCCGGAGGCGTCCTTGACGCTGCCGATACGGTAGCCGCCGTCGAACGGATCGTCCATAAGGCGCCGCGCGACGGGGAGAGGGAATTTTGTAAGGTCGGGGGCGGTTTCGGTGAGGCCGGTGTCAGAGTGCTTTTGCCAGATATTCTGATCGAGTTGGACCCAGAGGTAGGCGAGGGAGTCGGGGGAGTGGTTGTGATAGTCGATCGTGGCCGAGGCGGTGATGCGCTGGTTCACGTCGTCGAGTTCGACGGCGATCTGGTAGTCGGCGCGTTGCTGCCAATATTTGTGGCCGGGGGCTCCGGACGCGGTGCGGTATTCGTTCGGCGTCGGAAGCAGTTCCTCCAACTGACGGAACTTGTCGAGGGGGCTTTTCCGGCTCTGTCCCCAAGTTAGGAGGGGGGCGAGGAGCGCAAATAGAAGGATGGCGTGGTAACGCATACTCTACGGTATCGAAGACGCTGGGTTTGTGACAAGAGGATTTCCTAAAGAACGACCCAGCCGAGCGCTTTGTTGCCGGGAACGCAGGCGAGGAGGGATTCGGCGTCTTGGTAAGTGTCGGATTGCCGTTTGCAGGTGAGGACGACGCCGTCGGTGAGTCGGATCCAGGCGGAAAGGTCGGTGGGTTGGGTGCGGTCGGGGAGGTGAAAGAAGACGAAGTCGAAATGTTTGCGGAGTTCGGCGAGCAGAGGACGGGCGGCGCGGAAATCGATGGGATCGAGGGCCCCGGCGGCGGTAGGGCCCGGAGTCATGAGGTAGAGTTGTGTCCCCTGGACGCGTTGGAGGGCGGCGGAGAGGTTGATGGAATCGTCGTTGACGAGATCGACGAAGCCCGGAGATATGCAGAGCTGGGGGACGGCGAGGGAGGGGGCGGCATTGGAATCGGTATCGACGAGGAGCACACGGCAGCCGCTTAATTCCTTATGGGAGGCCCAAAGGGCGGCGGAGAGGGCCCAGCGTTCGTCGACGGAGCCGAGACCGGCGATACCGACCATCGTGAAAGGCGCGTTCGATTCCTGTGCCTGCTCTTGGGATTCCCACAAGTTGTCGCGGAGCAGGCGTACCTGTTCCCAATCGGCCACGGGCATAGCTGCCAGAGGTAGTTCGCGTAGCATCTCGGGCCCGTGTTGGACGACCGAGGAGAAGCGAATGGCCAGGCGATCAAAGGCGACGATGGGCGGCGGTTCCGGGGCGGCGGTTTGCGGGGCCTGCGGTTGCTGAACGCCGCCGAGGAGTCGTAAAGAGTCGATGGTGGATTGATCGTTGGCGTCGGCGGGTGACGTCGTATCCAGTTTAGGCGCGGGGCTCATGGGGCCGCTCCTGTTTCGTCTCGCTGATGAGAGTTTGGATCCGTTTGCGCTCTTCGATCGGCAGATAAGTCAGCATTTGCTGATAGGTTGCCAAGGCGTCTCGGTGAAGGCCCATTTTGCGATAGGCGAGGGCGAGGGTGTCATCGATATCTCCGCTCTTCGGCATCAGCTTTTGAGCCCGTTGGGCGAGGGCGAGGGCTTCGGGCAGTTCTTGATTGGAATGAAGGAGGAGCCAGGCCAAGTTATTGAGAATAAGGGGATTGGACTCGTCGCGGGCGACGGCGGCGCGATAAGCGCGAAGAGCATCGGCGGTGCGTCCGGCTTGCTGTGCCAGAACGGCAAAGTGGGTCCAGACGCGAGTATCGCTTGGGCGTTGCCGTTGAAGATCCTCAAGGGCTGTAAGCGCCTCGGAGGGCTTATTGTTGATGGCCAACGAGCTAGCCCAGCCGAGTTGGAACTCGAAGTTGTCCGGCTGCTCTTTGCGGAGTTGATCATACTGTGCAAGGGCAGCCGGGCCGCGGCTAGAGTTCAGCAGAACGGCGGCATAGGCACCGCGCAAGGCCAGGACGTGGGGTTGGGTCTGGAGGGCGCGAGCCAGAATTTCGATACAGCGATCAGGCTGGCCTCGCCGTCCGGCCAGTTGGGCCTCGGCCAGGTCGACCTTCCACTCTCCGGCGGCAGAGCTCTTTCGGAGCAAGGTGATGGTCTGATCGGCGGCGTCCCACTTTTGTTGGGACATTTGCGCTTGGAACAGGTCATAGAGGGCGGCGAGATTTTCCGGTTGGCTTCGAATGGCGCGGCTGAGCAGGTCTTCGGCTTCTTGCGGCCGCTGTTTGATCATGCTGGCGCGAGCGCTCAACTGGAGGGCGATGGGGTGTTCGGGAAGTCGCCGCAGGATAGTGTTTACGTTCCGTTCCCCGCGAGCGGTTTCGCCGGTCATGAGGTCCGCCTCGGCAAGGGCGAGCCAGCCGGGAGCGTAGTTGGCATCCAAGGCGACCGAACGTTCGAGGTGTTCGGTGGCTTTGGGGGCGTTCCCTTCCAGCAGATAGGCACGACCGAGGTGGAACCGGACAAAGGGCGAGTTGGGCATTTGCGCCGAGAGTTGCTCCAGTTTGGCGCGGGCCTCGCGTCTTTGTTCGGGTTTGGTCGCCGCCAGGCGCAGGGCGGCGTGAATGGCTTGGAGGCTCAGATCATGGGGCGTTTTGCTTTGTTCCGCTTCGACGAGTCGCTGTGCTTCCTCCGGTTTGCCGGATGCGAGCAGGAGCTCGACCAAGCGACCGGAATAGTCGGAACGGAGGGTCGGCTCGGCCCGCTGTCCACTTTCGTAGGCAGTTCGGGCACGCGTCAAATCGGCGCGATTAAGCCAGAAATCACCGATTTTAGCTGCGGAAAGAGGTTCTTTTTTAGCGGCGGTCGGCAGGGCGGCGAGGAAGGCGACGGCCTGATCTTTTTGGTCGAGGGCGTAGGCGTGGGCGGCGACCTGGAGCCCCGTTTCCACCGAGCGGAAGTACTTCCACTTTTGGTCGAGAATATCTGTGGCGAGCTTTCGTCTCCCGGCTTGCATCGCTTGGAGATAGAGCAGATCGTAGGCGTTGGCGAAATCTGGTGAACTGTCGATTACGGAGCGCAGGAGCGTTTCCGCGACCAAAGGCTGGCCGTTTTGATAGTAAACGGCGGCAAGCTGGCTGCTCAGGGCAGGCTCCCCGGGGGAGTGCTGCAACGCCTTTTCGAGCAGTTGGGTGGCCCCGTCGAGCTGGCGGCGTTCGAGGAGAATTTGGGACTGGATCCGATAGCCGTCCGGCAGTTTGGGCCAGCGTTCCATGAGTTCGGCGGTCATGATTTCGACTTCACGGAGCAAGGCGGCGGGACGGCCGGGGTTGGAGAAGTAGAGCCGATAGCTGATATCGGCGAGTTGAGCCTTGAGTCGGGAGTCGTCGGGACTCAGTTCGGATGCTCGAATGAAGGCTTCCCGGGCGGCCGATAGCTGGCCTTCCCGCATCGCGGCTAGGGCCAGCGCTTTATAGGCGGGTAGGCAGCGGGCGTCCAATTGAATAGCTTTTCGATACAGAATGAGCGCCCCGGCCATGTTTCCTTTTGCTTCCAAGGCGATGCCGCTTTGAACAAGGGCGGCGGGCGTCTGTCGGAACGTGGAGCAGCCAGCGAGCAAGAGGACGAGCGGGAGGAGGGTGATGGCGGAGCGTTGAACCCATCGCTCGACGAGAGCGCCGGAGGGCTCAGCGGGACCGCAGATCTGCTTTCCGGAGAACACGGACAGGACCGGAAGTTGAGACCAGGCTTCTAGAGCGCGGTGGGAGCAAATACGGAGGCGTTGCAAGTAGAGCAAGCACGCCAGGAACAGGCCCAGAGCGAGACCGCCCGAGGTAAACATGCCGAGACGGGTTGGACGGTTAGGGTACTGCGGGGAGGACGCAAGGGAGGGCGGTTCAATCATTTCGACCGTCTCGCCTTGGCCGCGACGCTCCATATCGGAGGCGGTTTGAGAGTCGTGTTGTTTTTTAACCAAGATGGTGTACTGTTCCTTTAGATTGGAATACTGCCGTGCGAGAGCGAG
Organism: Acidobacteriota bacterium; assembly: GCA_031412835.1. Classification (GTDB taxonomy): domain Bacteria; phylum Acidobacteriota; class Terriglobia; order Bryobacterales; family Bryobacteraceae. The sequence continues at coordinate 6,731 of JANODS010001470.1, forward strand.
TTGCTCGGTGTTGGTGCTCGGCTCGATGCTCATACTGTTGCGGACCCGTTGCGATTCGGCTCGCAATTCGACTTCCTGGCGGCGTAAATCGGCGATGCTGACTTCGGCGGCGCGGAGTTCGGCTTGATACCCGGCTCTGTCGTTCATTAAGGCCGCCTTCCGTTGGTTTCGCTCTTGGGTGACTTCCGTTTTTGAGGCATGGTCATACTCCTGTTGCGCTTGCGCGAGTTCCGTTTCGGCGGGTTCGCGGTCCGGATGAGACGGCAGATATCGCTGCCGAATAGCGAGAACCTTGGCTCGCACGTCAAAAAGTCGATGGCGGGTCCGATCGGTGGCCGTATTGAAACCTTGACGTAGAATCGAGGCTTCGGGGTCTTCTTTGTCGATGGCGGCGGCGCGCTGATCGGTGGCCTTGATCAGTTGGGTGGCGCGGTCGCGCTCCTTTTCTCTTTCCCGCAGGTCGTCCGTTAGGTCCCGAATCCGGGTGTCGACGGCGTAGAGGCGTTGGGTGGATAGACCGAGTTGATTCGGGTTGTTTGGGTTATTGGTATCGTGCTGGAGTTCCCCGAGGCGGGCTTCCACTTCGTCGATCTCGGATTCCATGGCTTTCGCCTGTTCGTTCAGGAACTCGGTGGTTCCAATCGATTGGTCGGACCGGTAGCGGCGATTTTCTTCAAAGATCAGCTCGACGAGCCGCTGGACCACTTTTTGGGCGGTGGCGGCATCGGAGTAGGAAAATGTGATTTCGACGGTGGGGACGACCTGCCCGCGATCACTGTTGGAGTTTCCGACGGTTTGGATCTGGAGATGTTCCTGAAAGGTCGGAAGTAGATCTGCCACAGTGTAGAATCGGCGGCGCTCGGGATAGAGTTGAAAGCTTTCGACGATTCGAGTGGCCGTGATTCGGCTTCGCAAGAGTTGGGCCAAAGCGAAGACGCGCTGCTCAATCTGCATCGAGAGGTTCGGCGTTACGAAGCGTTCGGCCACTTGCGGGGGAATGAAGCGGACTTGGGCGCGCGACAAATACCGGTCGGGCTGCCAATGGGTTACCCCGACGCCGATGCCCAACGCCAAAGCACACCCGACGACGGGTAGCCACCAGAATCGTTTGATGAGAGATCGAAGATCCGAAACGGTGAGCATGCCAAGGCAATCGCTCAACGCGGGCATTCTGGGGGGCCACTGGAGTTCCATTAGACGACAGCTCCGTTGTGTCGGCGACGCCGTAAGTAGGCCATTGTGAGCAGGCCGGCCGAGGTGAGGACGAAGGTGGCCGGCTCGGGACTATCTTGAGCGACCGCGGTGAGCGAAAACTGTAGTTGGGAGCGCTGCGCTCCGCCGGTAACGTAGGGAGACAGGCCGTTGAACCGAATGACCCCGTCGATGAACCAGTCGCCTCCGTTTGCGGTGGCCGAGAATACGATGGGAGCTGAGTTACTCTCGATAGCCGCGCCGGTGGGTTGAGAGGCAAACAGGGTGGTCGAGGTGAGCGGCTGGAGGACCGTCAAACCACTAGCGAGCTGGAGTTGAGAGACCGTAATCGAAGTGGCTACCGGGATTGTGTTGGCCCTGACATACAACGCGCCCGCGTTGATGGTCCAAGTGCCGCTGCTATTGAGTGGGGTTCCTCCGACCGGTTGGTAGCTCGACGTGTAGGCGATGGGCGAGATTCCGGAGCCCCATACCGTTGTGTAGGCGGTGTTCGTCGCTTGGCTGTAACCGATGCGGAACCGCTGGTCGAGGTTGTTGGACCAGCCGGCGACCGAGTTGGAGTAACTGTAGTAAGCTCCGGTCGTAATCGAGTTACCGTTCGGTCCGGTGCCGGCTTCCCAATCTTGACCGCCCAGGGCACCGGCCCGGATGATGCTGTAGAACGAGAAATCGGAGGCCGTAAGCGGCCCGGCGACGAGGAAGACAAAGTACGCGATGGTGGGTTTCATTGAAGAAAGATCCCCCTTCCGCGACGTTTCCAGCAGGCCATGGCGAACAAGCCGCTCGAGACGAGCAGGATGGATCCGGGTTCAGGGGTGTCGTTCGCGGTGGCGGTCAGCGAAAACCGTAGCTCCGCATCGCGGGCTCCATTGGAGGTGTACGGCGACAAACCTTCAAACCGAATGACCCCATCGAGATACCAACTGCCGCCGTTTCCGAGGGCCGAAAACTCGATGGGACTTGTGTTGCCCACCTGCGCCGAGCCCCCAGGCTGGAACGCGGTCAAGCTATAAGTATTTTGTAGAGGATTAACGACGTTCACACCGCTTTGGAAGCGGAGTTGCGAGATCTGGACCGAAGTGTTGGGGGTCACCGCGGGGTCCGCGGTGAGGTTGAGCCCGCTGACGCCAATGGTCCATTTTCGAGTGACTAAGGGAACCCCTCCGGGCGGGTTGTAGCTGCTCGTGTAGGCGGTCCCGGTAGCGGATCCGCCAGAGCTCCAAACTGTCGTATAGGCGGTGTTGGTCGCCTGATTGTAGCCAATGCGAAACTGTTGATCGAGGTTGTCGGACCAGCCAGCGGTTCCGTTCGAATAGCGGTAGTCGGTCCCGATGATGGTCGACCCGACACTAGCTCCGGTGCCTATCTCGCTCGTGCCGTTCCCACGACCGCCAGCTTGCAAAATGCTCGTGAACGAAAAAGTGGTGCCACTGGCGGGGGTAACCGCCAGGCTGGCGAATAGGGTGAAGATAGCGAAAGCTCGTTGATTCATCATGTCTTAGTAACCGCTTGGAAAGCTCTCAAGCGACTCTCCTCTAAGCACCCGGAACGTGGCCAGAGGCAGCCTAAAGCGAGCTGCGTAGTCCACTTCCCGGAAAGGGGTAGCGATCACTTGTTTTGGGTACTATCGACAAATCTGGTCAAGAGCTTTAGGCTAGACACCCTAGAGAGGGTATTAGGCGATTAACTGTTTTCGACGACGCTTGTAGTAGGCCATCGCGGCGAGGCCGCCGGAGACGAGCA
>JANODS010001471.1:0-4599 GCA_031412835.1 Acidobacteriota bacterium
CCCAGCGGAGGCCGGCCCAGGCGAGGGCGAGGACGCCGGCGAGGACGGTCATGACTTTAAGGAAATCAAAGATGGGATTGTCGCCGGTCATGATAGGCCCCAAGTCAGGAGTTTGACGCCCAGGCGGCCTTCGATTTCGACAAGTTCGCCGGTGCCTAAGACGCGACCGTTGACGGCGAGTTTGACGGGGTCGCGGGGGTCGCGATCAAGATCAAGAATGGAGCCGGGGACGAGGCGGGAGACTTCGGCCCAGGTGAGTTCTTTTTCGTCGATGACGAGGTGGAGACGGAGGGGGAGTTCGTCAAGGAGGGTGGGGCTATCACTATGCATGGGGGAGATCCTTTGCGCGAGCTTGAATTGTTGAGGGGTCGGGTTGGTGGCTTGCCAGCCTTGGTCGTCGCGACCGGGGAAGAGGACCGAAGGGGCCGGGTGGTAGAGGATGACGTCGCCGATGTCGAGCGAGGCACGTTCAGCGGCGGAGAGTTCGACCGAGCCCGCGGAGAGGCGGAGGGGGTAGGCGAGGTCAGCGGGGACGGTAGGCTTTGGGCCAGCGTAGGCAGCTTGCATGCGGGCGAGGGCGGACCAGGGGAGGAAGAGGCGGAAGGCTCCGCGGAGGTCGCCTAGGCTTAGCGTGGCTCCGACGGCTATGCCTTCGGAGGGCTCCTGCGGGCGGCGGCCTCGGCGGCCTAACGAGAGCTGGAAGGGCATGGCTAGATCGCGGTTGGCGCGTTCGAGAGCGGTGAGGAGGAGGAGTTCGATGATGGCTTCGCGGCCGGGGGTGAGGCCGGCGGGGCGGGGGCCGAGGGGGGCGAGGGCGCGGGTGCAGAGCTCTTCGAGAAAGGCGTCGGCGACGACCAAGCTGAGGACTGCCCCAACCGGTTCAATGGAGAGGGGGAAGACACTCCAGCCGGCGGGGATGGAGGCGTGGAAGTCTTGACTGGCGGCGGGCCATTCGAAAGATTCGCCGAGATGGACTTCGCGTTCGGGGTGCCATTCGCGTTCGAGGCGGACGAGGAAGCGATGGGGGAAGATGACGAATTCGTCGCCGTCGGCGAGTTCGGCGCGACCGGTGGCGACCATACGGCGCTCGTTGACGAGGGTGCCGAGGGCGGAGTCGAGATCTTCGAGCATGAGGCGGGCGCCTTCGCGGTAGAGGCGGGCGTGATGGCGGGTGATGGCGGGTTCGGGGAGGACGACTTTGTTCGATTCGTCTCGGCCGAAGGTGAGCACTTCTTCTTCGAAGCGGACATCGTCGGGCTTGGCTTTGGAGTCGATGAGGTTCGACCGTTCGAGGCGGACGCGGAGTCGGCCGGGGCGTTGGAGGAGGGCGGCGGCGACATCGACGAGCCAAAGCTCCCATTGCGGAGCAGCGGGAAAGGCGGCGGCGAACCAGTTGCGAAGGGGGAGTTCGGCGCGGGTGTAGGAGGCGAGTCGCGTGTCTACCGCCATTGCTTTTGCTCCTTGGGCGGCGGGGCGGCGCGGCGGGTTCTTTGCACTTGGATGATCGCTTGGCGGTAGCCGCGTTCTTCGAGGCGGAGGCGGAGGGTTTCGACGTTCGAGGTGAGGATTTGGGCGACTTCGGGCGTTTGGGAGACGAGGCGAACGGTGAGTTGGCCGCGCTCGCGGGAGAGTTGGACTTCGAGGCCGTCGAAGGTTTTGGCGTCGAACTTGATGGTGACTGGACCGACGGCGGCGGGTTCGATTTTGGCTCCGATTTCGGTGGCGAGGGCGGTGATGCGTTCGACGGTGTTGGTGGGGCTGGGGGGCGGAGTTCCTTCGACTGGAAGGTCGACGGGGGGGAGCGGAATGAGGGGCGCTTTTTGCTCGAGTAGTTGGGCGAAGAGTTCGGGTTTCTTGGGTTCTTCCAGCTTGACGAGGCGCTTCGGAAGCGGGGCGGGAGCGATGGGTTTGGCTTTCATGCGCGCCTCCGGTTTTCGAACATGGCGGCGGCGATTTCTTCCTGTTCGAGGGTTTCTTTGCGGTCGGCTTCGGAGAGGAAGCGGGCTTCGGCTTTGCCGCGATGTTTGAGCAGGACTTCGAGTTCGCGGGAGGCTTCGGCCACGGCGGCGAGGGCGGCTTCGGTTTGTTCGGCAAGTTCTTCGAGGAACATGCGTTGGGACTGGACGGCGTCCTTGGCTTCTTCCAGGCGGAGGGCGTAGATGGTGACGTCGTTGCGGCGGGCGAGAATGTCTTCGATCGTGTCGTTGTCGACGAAGGCGGTATCGCGGGCTGCCCGCTTGCGTTCGGCGGCGGTCGAGACGGCGGCTTCGAGTTCGACGAGGTGGGCGCGGGCTTGGCGTTCTTCGGCGCGGCGGGCGGCGAGGGCTTGTTCGGCCGCAGTTTTAGCTTCGCGTTTTTGATCGAGGAGGGCTTCGAGGCGGTAGCGGAAGGGAGGCATTAGAACATCTCCCGGAGCGCGTCGGCGGTTTCGGCGAAGTCGGATTTTTCGTCAGTGGGCTGTTTGAGGAAGGCTTCGATATCGGCCATGCGGGCGATGGCGCGATCGGTCACGGGATCGGAGCCGGACTCGTACGCGCCGAGGAGGATGAGGTCGCGGGACTTCTCGTAGGCGGCGAGAGTTTCGCGGAGCTTGTTGGCGGCGTCGCAATGCTTTTTATCCATGACGGCGCGCATGACGCGGCTGACACTATCGAGGACGCTGATGGCGGGGTAGTGGCCGCGGGCGGCGAGGTCGCGGGAGAGGATGATGTGGCCGTCGAGGATGGACCGAACTTCGTCGGCGACGGGTTCGTTCATGTCGTCGCCGGCGACGAGGACGGTGTAGAAAGCGGTGATGGAGCCCTTGTCGGAGTTGCCGGAACGTTCGAGGAGTTTGGGCAGTTCGGCGAAGACGGACGGGGTGTAGCCGGCGCGGGCGGGGGGCTCGCCACAGGCTAGCCCGACCTCGCGTTGGGCGCGGGCGAAGCGGGTGACGGAGTCCATCATGAGGAGGACTTTGAGGCCTTGATCGCGAAAGTATTCGGCGATGGCGGTGGCGACGTAAGCGCCTTTGAGACGGACGAGGGAGGGCTGATCCGAGGTGGCGCAGACGATGACGCTGCGGGCCATGCCGGCGGGGCCGAGATCTGTTTCGATGAAGTCGCGGACTTCGCGGCCGCGTTCCCCGATGAGGCCAATGACGTTGACGTCGGCTTCGGTGTTGCGGGCGATCATGCCGATCAACGTGCTTTTGCCAACGCCGGCGGCGGCGAAGAGGCCGACGCGTTGGCCTTCGCCGCAGGTGAGCATCGAGTCGATGACGCGGACGCCGAGGGATAGGGGTTTCGTGACGCGGATGCGGCGGAGGGGATCGGGCGCGGGGGCCATTACGGGGTACTCTTCAGTACACAGGAGCGGGCCTTTGTCGCGGGTATCGATGGGTTCGCCGAGACCGTTGAGAACGCGGCCGAGGAGTTCCGGGCCGACGCGAACGGTGAGGCCGCGGCCGAGGGGGATGACCTCGCTAGCGGGGCCGATGTTCTCGAGCGAGCCCAGAGGCATGAGCAGGGCGTCGCCATCGGCGAAGCCGGTGACTTCGGCGAGTACGGAGGTCTTCGAGCGGGGGTTATGAATTTCGCAGAGTTCGCCGACGAACGCTTCCGGAATGCGGGCGCGGGCGACGAGGCCGACGACCTCTTTGATGCGGCCTTTGGTTTCGACGGAGGGGGCTTCGGCGAGTTGGGCGAAGAGGTGGTCGAGGTTGGGAATCATGGCGTCCTCCGGGTGGGGAGGAGGGCTCGTTCGAGCGTCGAGAGGCGGGTTTCGAGACGGGCGTCGATGATGCCGCAGTCGGAATCGATGAGGCAGCCGAGGGGGTCGATGTCTTCGCGGCCGACGACTTGGACTTCGCAGGAGGCGGAGAGTTCGAGGGTGGCGGAGTGGGATTTGAGGAGGTCGACTTGGGAGGGGTGGACGGCGATGGTGACTCGGCGGGCGTGGCGGACGCCGGCGAGGGAATCTCGAACGAGGTCGGCGATGGCGGCGGGGCGGGTAGCAAGTTCGACGCCGAGGAGCTTGCGGGCGATGCCGAGGGAGAGGCGAATGAGGGCTGGTTCCGAGTTTTTGTAGAAGGCGGCGAGGGCGGATTCGAGTTGGCGGGTTTCGGCGAGGTAGGCGCGGAGGCCGTCGGCGAGGCCTTGTTCGCGGGCGGCGGTGAAGATATCCTGGCGTTGGATTTCGGCTTCGTGAAGCACGGCGCGGCCTTGCTCGCGGGCGGCGTCGAGGATGGCGACGGCGTTGAGCATGGCCAAGTAGGAGTCCTTCTTGACGAGCTTGGGCGAGGTGGCTTTAATGATTTCGGCCATCGGTGACCTGCCAGGAGCGTAAGCGGGGCGCGAGACGTTCGGCGGCGACGCCCCATTTGCGGCGAAGGATTTGGCGGAGGTGGCGCTCTTCTTCATTGAGACGGAAGAGGAGGGCGGCGGCGGGGTCCTTTACTTTCGAGGGTTCGATGGGACGGGCGCAGAGCCCGAGGACCGCGGCGGCGCGGTCGCCTAGCTTGAGCTGAGCGGCGAGGGCGAGCATGTGGTCGCGGTGGGTCATGGTTGCAGGGCGCGGCGGGCGTAGTCCTGGCGCATGGCGTCGATTTGACCGCGGAGG
>JANODS010001472.1:0-2183 GCA_031412835.1 Acidobacteriota bacterium
GCCAGCACCAGCCGAAACTCAGAGTGACTCGCCCGGAAAATCGCAAACGCTTCGAGCAGCGTCTCAATCCCCTTGTGCGGATGCAGCGTCGAAACGCAAAGCACGATGGGTTCGTTCCGCTGGGCGTGGATCGCCGGAAACACTTCGCCCACTCCTGGTGCGGCGATGTGGATCCGGTCGAGCGGCACCCCATAGTAACGATGGATGTCCTCCCGCGAACTCTCGCTGAGCGTCAGCAGCTCCGTTGATCGCCGGGCCGACGCCCACACTAAAAACCGCCACGCCAACAGATCGGCAAACTTGAAATACTCCGGATGGCGCTTATGCTGGAGATCGTGCAGCCAGGTGAGTTGCGGGCACCGGGCGAAGTACGGCGACGTGAAGCCCGGGTTGAGCAGCACATCGCAATCGCCGGTCGACATCACGAGCTGTTCCCATAGAATGCGCCCAGGTCGAAATCGGCCCGCGATGGGTTGGGGCCACGATTGAAACCTCTCGTCGTCCGGCGGCGCCAGGCTCGCCCCGGTCTCGCGATTGGTGAATAGGATGTACTCGTTGTCGTCCGGTTCCGCGGCAAACGCGGACAGCAGATTGCGGAGATAGATCTCTGTACCGCCCACCTCCCCCGGGATGAGAAACAGCGCGTTAACGCCGATTCGCATCAGCTTTGGCCTTGGCGTTAGTGGCGTTGCGAAGGCCTTGAATCGCGGGGCCGAGTTCCGGTTCGATCCCTAACGCCTGCCTGAACGCACCAATCGCGAGGTCGTATTCGCTCCGAGCCAAATGGATGTTACCGCGGTACGCAAACAGCATCGCGAAACGAGCGTCCAGCTTCTCGGCCGCCGCCAGCGCGGCCAAACCCTCGTCGTACTGCCCCGTCTTCCCGCGGATCATGCCCATCAGCGCGTAGTTGTGGGCCGTCGGCTTGATGCGGTTGGCATCTTCCAATCGGCTCAGCGCCAGCGCCGATTGCCCCGCGCAATCCAGCGCCAGCGCCCAGTCGACAAACAGTTGATCGTCGGGCGGTTGCAACTCCGCGGCGCGCGCATACGAGCGGGTAGCCTCAACGCACTGGCCCTTTTCGTAGTGCGCATAAGCCAGTTGGAAATGCGGGCGGGCCTTGTTGGGAGACTTTGCCGCTGCATCGCCCCACAGCGCCAACGCCGAGCCCCAAACTCCATTCCGTTGGTAAGTCACCGCCATCAGTCCAACCCCAATCACGGCCGTCATCACGGCGAGCGTCGTCGTACTCGTCTTCCACCGGCGCAAAATCTCTACGGCCACCAAGCTCAGCGCAAAGACCGCCATATACATTCGTCGCTCTACCAGCACGTCGCGGATCGGAAGGATGGAAGACGTCGGAGCCAGCAAAATCAGAAACAGAAAGAAACCAAAACTAGCGAGCGGCCACTCTTTTCGCTTGGCCCACGCAATGCCCGCGAGCACCACCCAACTCAACAGACTGAGCCACGAGCCGTAGTCCCACAAGGTCCGGGAGATCGGCATGTCGTAGTCGAGGTTCTGCGAGATCGGCGCAAAAAACAACCGGACGTAAACCCAAAGCGCGCGAACCTGCGTCAATAGGTAGTCGGACGCCGTCAGGTCTTTCATATTGAACCCAGCCGAGTCGGCGTTCTTTAACGTCCGGAACAGGAACAGCACGGGAGCGATAGCGGCCACCACCAAGCCCACATACAGCTTCCAGTTCTTGCGAATTCCCTCAAAAGTAAAGCCTGGGTTGAAATAGTAGTCGGTCAGCAGAAGTACGGCCACCAGCACGATCGTGTGCTCCTTCGTCAACACCGCCATCCCGTACAGAACCATCACCACAAAGACTTCGCCTACGCGGATCGCCTGGTCACGGCGATACAAAAACACGGCCCAAGTGGCGAAGAAAAACATCCCGGCCGCCACGTCGGATCGGCCCGCGATATAACCAACAGCTTCGGTTTGCAGCGGATGAACCAGGAACACCAGCGTGCACAGCGCCGCGAATACGCGATGATTCAGAAGCTTCACGGCAATCAGCCAAACGCAGGCACCGGCGATGCCATGCATCACCAGATTGATGAAGTGGAACCAGTAAGGATCCAACCCAAACATCCGCGTGTTCATCCAGTAAGTCACCATCAACATCGGCCGCACGCCCACCACCCACGCCCGCAGCGGATTGTCCGCAAAGC
>JANODS010001473.1:0-1530 GCA_031412835.1 Acidobacteriota bacterium
CGCCCCTGATGGCTCGTTTGGGTGCCATTGCGCTGGCCACCGACCAGACCCGGGTCTTTAATCTCAGCGTGTCGTCTCCGCAGAACCAGATGTTTACGCCGGGGGACCCGCTCGGTTTTCACCAATCGACGCACGAAGAGAGCGTGGATCCCAAGTTGGGATACCAGCCTCGGGTGGCGCAGTACAACCTGGAATCGATGCAGCTTTTTGCGGCGCTTTTGAAAGAGCTGGATGCGATTCGGGAAGGTGACGGCACGCTGCTGGATCAGAGCTTGTTTATGGCGTTCACTGATCAGAGCTATGCGCGGATTCATTCGGTTGACGGTTTGCCGATTCTGACGGCCGGCGGTGCGAGCGGCCGCATGAAGACTGGTTATCATATGGCTGGCGACAACAGCCCCGTTTCGCGCGTCGGCTTGACGTTACAAAAGGCGTTGGGTGTGTCGGTGGACACCTGGGGCAAGGATTCGTTGCAAGTCAGGACACCGTACACGGAGTTACTCGCGTAGTCGACTCACCATATGAAACTTTGCATCTTATTCGGCTTCCTAGGATGTTTCGCTTTGTCGATGGCACAAGAGCATCCGCCCATGGTGCCGCCCCCGGATCCTGGCGTATTTACGGTGAAACCAACGGGACCCGACGCTTTTAAGCTGATCGTAAAGGGGCACGTATTCACCAGCCGCGGCGATATTGAGAAGTACCTGGCCTATTGTGCGGCCCGGCTTGCCATTGAGAAAGGCGGGCAGTGGTTCACGTTGAAGGAAGAGCGTGGCGCCGGCGAGGGATCGCCGCCGAAGCGTGACCCGGAAGGGCCTCGCTACAGCTTCCGGATGAAGAATTTCCGTCCGGTCTGGCGTATCAAGTCGAACGGGTCGCCGGAGTGGACGCGGTGGAGCCCGTTCACCGGTGCGCCATTTCTTTCGGCCGATCTAAAGACGATCAGCGATTTCGAGGTCAGCGCCGAGATTGTGGTGCGCAAAGGTCCAATGGATGACGCCGATCCGCTGGCGTTCGAGGCTTGGGCGCTGTCGGATCTGCTCGTCAACCAGGTTTCGCCGCCAAAATAAGGAACGCAGAAGAGGGAGCAAGTTATGTCGAAGAGCACACTGAAGTTTTGCTGGGTCGCGCTAATGGCAGCGGCGGGCGCCCAGACCGCGGCGGCGGCGCGGTGGGAAAAGGGCTATGTGGTGGCCTTTTACGACCCGGCGTTCCGTTTCGGTGGCCGGGCCGACTATTCGCGAGGCACTGAGATCGAGCCGGGCGTGGACTGTCCGCACGGCAGCACCGTTCATTTTGCTGTTCCGGCCCAAGTCGCGCAATCCCTTTCGCTCGTGCGTTGGCGTTCGCCGAAGGAAGTCGAGGAGCTGGCCAATCCCCCCGCGACGGGACTGAACCGCGACCCCGCGGGCGTGTATTTCCATACTTGGCGGGCGGCTTCGGCCTACCGCGGCTACAACAAGGAGATTGAGACCTACATTAACCCGTTCGCGGCAGAAGATCCGGGCCAGCCGCAGGTGACGAGCCGGA
>JANODS010001474.1:0-1499 GCA_031412835.1 Acidobacteriota bacterium
GCCGCCCCAGGCGAAGAGGATGGCGGAGAGGATGATTATGGGGACCCAGTGGTAGGAGTTGAGCCAGAGGTAGAACGGGTCTTTGGCCAGATCGGGCGTGTACTTCATCATGGCTTTGGTCTGATTGTGCTTGGCCTCGCCGAACAGGATCCAGCCCATGTGAGACCACCAGGCGCCGTGGCGCGGGGTGTGCGGATCGCCGTCCTGGTCGGAGTGTTGATGGTGGATTCGATGGGTGGCCACCCAGAAAATGGGGCCACCTTCCATCGTCAGCGTTCCGCAAACGGCGAACAGATGTTCAATCCATTTCGGGACGGTGTAGGCGCGGTGGGTGTGGAGGCGGTGGTAGCCCATGCCGATGCCCCAGCCGATGGTGATCCAGTAAAGAACGAGGGCGACGGCTAAAGAGCGCCACTCGAAAAAGAACGGCGCGGCGAGGGCCCCGACGTGAAATATTCCGAAAAAGGTGGTGGTGATCCAGTTGACTTTTTCATAGCGGTTGATGGGGGTAGCCCCAGGAGCCTGTGTGATCATAAATGAAGTTTGGAAATTCCTTCAGCTTAGCAGGTTCCCCTATGACAACTACTCGACGTGCAGTACTGGCCGCAGGCCCGCTTTCTCTTCTATCGGCAGCTCCGGCACAATCCGCTAGCCCAGCTCGACGTCAACCCTTAGCGGTGTCGACCTATTCATTTTGGCATTTTAAGACCGAACGATACAGCATTGAAAAAGTGATCGAGCACGCGGCGGCGATCGGGTTCGACGGCGTCGAGATTCTGCATCGGCAGATGGTGGACGAGTCGCCGGCGTACGTTACGAAGCTGAAACGGATGGCGTTTGAACGGGGCCTGGCGCTGCCTATGTTGTCGATTCATCAGGACTTCGTGTTCCCGGAAGCCGTGGAACGGGACAAGATGATTGCGCATACGGTGAAGTGCGTGGAGTTGGCCGCGCGGCTCGGAATCCCTTGCGTCCGGTTGAACTCGGGGCGGTGGAAGACAATTAAATCGTTCGATGATTTGATGAAGGTAAAGGGCGATGAGCCGGCGATTGCGGGGTACACGGAGCAAAACGCGATCGACTGGTGCGTCGAGTCGATTCGGAAGTGTTTGCCGGTTTGCGAGCGTGAAGGGATTACGCTGGCGCTGGAGAACCATTGGGGGCTGACGACGAACATCGAAACGCTGCTGAAGATTCACAAAGCGGTGGCGTCTCCGTGGTTAGGGATCAACATGGACACGGGGAATTATCCGGGGGATCCGTACGCGGGGATTACGAAGTTGGCACCGCAGGCGACGATTGTGCAGGCGAAGACTTATTACGGCGGCGGGGAGTGGTACACGCTGGACCTGGATTACCAGCGGATTGCGAGCATTTTGGCGAAGGTGGGTTACAAAGGATATATCTCGCTGGAGTTCGAAGGCAAGGAACCCGCAGATGCCGGAGTGCGCAAGAGCCTTGACCTGCAGAGGGGTGCGTTTGGCATTTGAGATCACTTC
>JANODS010001475.1:0-5865 GCA_031412835.1 Acidobacteriota bacterium
CCTGTCGCGTCCACTGCACCGACGCGCCGGACTGCTGCGCCGAGAACTTAGGTTCACCCCTGGCGTCGGATTCGAGTTGTTCGTCCGCCCGTAGCGGGCGCTCACCTGCCAGGCGTCCGAAAGCCGATACCGAGCCCGTACGCGGAGCTGCTCGTAATTCTGCAGGCTCGTCCGGAAGTACGTCTGGTCCCCCCGACCGGCCTCCGCGTTCGCGTTGATCGTCAGCTTCGCTATGGGCCGCAAAACGAACCCCGCCAAACCCACATGGCGACGCAACAAGCCGGTCTCCTGCGCCGCTCCCGTTGACAACGTCCCCCGCCGCACCAGCGCATCGCCCCACACATAGCGATGTCCTCCCTGCAGAGTCAGAAACTTGGCCACCTCGACGAACGCCTGCACCTGCTGTTCGCTCTGATTCCACTCCAGCCGATCCGCCGCGTTCCGCCCCGGCAACGCCGTCTGGTTCAGTGTCGTTAGCGCACTGATGGAGCCAGCATTGTGCGTGCGCTCCGTTTGCCACGATTCGAGCACGCGGAGCCGTGAAAACGGCCGGACTTCCACATGGAACGCACCCGACGTCCGCGGCTGGTTCGCGTATCCCGATACGATCGACTGCTGCCCATTGATGAACCGTAGCGTCTCCAGCCAAAGCAGCGTTCCTTGCGCGCTCTCGTTGAATCGAACATCACTCTTGGGCTGAGAGAAGAAGAATTGCCCCGTCATATCCACCCACTGCCAGGGAGAAAAAGTCACCTCGGCCGACGAATATAGATTCTCTCCCGTGACCGCGTAAGCCTGCGTCGCCTTGTCCAGCGCCAATCGACGACCCAGATAGGGCAACATGCGATTGCCCAGGTTCCTGGCATCCAGGCTCAAACTCGTATCGTCATGGAAGCGCCCGCCACCCTGTTCCAACGTCACGTGCCACCGTTCGGCCGCGTCAAAATGGATGCCCCCCCGAAACTGCGTGTAGCCGTAGTCGGTGCCGGAAGCCGCCGGGTAGCTGTTTTCATCCACCACGATCGGGCTCACGCCCATCCCATTGCCCGACTGCCGCGCCACGCTGAAAAACGGCTGTAGCCGCTTCCCGGGCCGAAGGTCCAAGTCCGCGTTCCAGATCCGCTGCCGCGTGTCGAACGACCGTTGGTTGAACGTGTTCAAAGGATTCGCAAACGAAGGCAGAGCGTTGAAATACGCCATGTTGCGATAGGAGAACGTGAAACGATAGAGCTCCGCTTTGTCCATCGTCAAATGGACCGAGTTCATCGGATCGCCCCAGTTGGATCCATTCAGCCGCAGCGCGTCCAGCCACCGGCTCGCCTTCGGCAGCAGGGCGCTCCTGAACTGCAACAAGCGCGGCCCCTCCGCCAAATTATCTACGCTTCGATAGGTCCGCCAGTCGCCGCGCGTCGATGGCAGAAAGCGATACCCCAAGTCCGTCGAAACCTCGGGAGTTTGTCCCCAGGCCAGCAGCGGAATCGCCAACAGTAACGTGCGCCTCATCGTAGGAAATCCCGGTTGACGTGCGATCCATGGATGCGGGTATGGCAAGTCGTGCAGTTTCGATAGAGTGGCAGTCGCAGGTCATGCGACCCCGGTGCCACCGAACCCAGCGTCCCCGCTCGATTGGAAGGTGCCGGCAAATTGGAATGGCATTCCAGGCAAAGGTTCTTCACCTCGGCTCGGTTCAACATTCGCGGATTCGCCGACCCGTGCGACTCGTGACAACTCCCGCAGCCTTCGAGGCGCATCGGCGCGTGCTCAAACGCAAACGGCCCGCGTTTATCCGCGTGGCAGTTCAAGCACCCCGGCTCATTATTCCGTGTCCGCGCCGTCCCTCGCAGCCCCGCGTTCCGCAACGTTCCGTGCGGGTTGTGGCAGTCGACACAAGTCACCGCGCCCTGCGTCAAAGCATGCGTATGCGGACGCAGAAACTGCGCCGTCACGTCCCGATGGCACGTCGAGCACTGATCGCTGGCCGCTTTCGGTTTCGTCTCCGCATGGTGCACCGAATGGCAACTGGTACACCCCACCTGCCCCGCGCTATGCGATCCGTGCAACCGCCCCGCGTGGGTCGCCTGATTCTTGTGACAGGTCAGGCAAGACGTGTCTACCTCCCGCGGCGAAGCCTTGGCATGGTTCAAAATAAACTTCGCCTCTGCCGCCTCGCCGTGCTTCTGCCCCGGTCCATGGCACGATTCGCAGGACTGCCCCTTCCATCCCCGACCGGCGTCTTTTTCGATGGATCCATGCCGCGTCTTCAAAAACGCTTTGCCCATGTCTTCGTGGCAGACGAGGCACGCCTCTGTTCCGACATAGCCCTCCTTCTTGGTCGGGGCCCCCGCTGCCAGTCCGGCAATCAACGCAAATAGAATCAAACTCCGCATACTACTGCGCGTGTACCTTACTCACCGAAAACTCCGAGTTCGGACCGTGACAAACATTGCAGCTTTCTCCCAACGGAGCCGTGTTCAGCTGCACATGCGCCGCCGCGTCCTTCGACGAGTGGCACGACGTACAAGCAGCACCCGCCGGTCCCGGACTCGTCAGCCAGCCCCGTGGATCGGTCACCGGTAACAGATTTGGAGCCATCGGCAGCCGCTCCGTGTTGTTCACATGGCAGGCCGAACAGTTCCGGGCGTCGGTCGGCAACGCTACATCGCTAAAGTCATTCGCCGTATTGCCAAAGCCATAAATAACGTATGGCCGACCCTGCTCCTTCGCCGTATGCAGCCGATGAATCATCGTCGAGAAGTTCACGCTCTCCGCCGGCAAGGCGGCCGCTGGTCGCCGCGCCACGTCCGTCACCGTCGGGTTGTGGCATTCCACGCAGTGTTCAATCTGGTTCCGATTGCGGCCGTGCGCCTCGAGATTGGTGTGGCAGGTATTGCACTTGGCCAGGCTGACAATCACCCGCCTTCCTTGCACCGCCCTGCCGTCAACGCTAAACGTCGTCGTCACGTTCTTGAGCGGGTCCCGCACCGTTACCGGTTGTCGTCCCGGCCCTTCAAAGGTCACATTTCGATATCCTTCCGCCGTAATCGAAAACGAACCCGTTGAACCCGCCGGAATCGCCCGCGCGAACCGATGCGTCGCCGTCCCTCCGGGGTTCGGAGGGTCCGTCCTTCCCGCCTCTGACCAATACGCGCTATAGTCCGCCGTCGGCCCAGCCAGCACGAACGAGAGCGATGTCAGCTCCAGCGGCGTCAAGGCGTTCCCCTTCCCATCCTTCAGCCGATACGTGATGGTCGGTTGTTGACCCGGATTCGTATCGCGAACCTCCACGACTTCAATCGAGATCCCCGTCAGGTCCCGCGAGTTCTCCGGCCGCGTATGCGCCCCGGTAACCGACAGGTCGAACTCCCGCTCTCCATCCGGCCGGTGGCACTGGGAGCAGCGCGAGTCGTCCGTCTGAACAGGGTGCCCCTTTCCAGCCGCGAAGTCCACAGTGTCGTGGCAAGATCCGCAGGCCGCCTTGCTGGGTTGGAACATCGCGGTGGCCTGTGGCGCGGCGTTCGGTCCTTCCTGGACATGGCACGCCGCGCAGTTGCGCGGATTGGCCGGAAAGCCTACTTTCGAGAAGTCGGTCTCTCGTTGACCATTGCCAATGATCGTGTATTTACCGCCAGCGCGCACGCTTGGCAAGTCTCTGCCCGTGTGAATCTTGTGAGTCATCACGGTCATATCCATCGTGTTGCCCGTATCCGGGTCTATGGTTTGTGGTGTGTGGCAGAGCACGCACATCTCCAGACCGCGCCGTGATCCGCCGTGGAAGTTCAGCTGCGTATGGCATCCATTACACGACTCGGTCTTGATCACATCCCGAACCTGGGTTACCGGCCCCCCGCTGGGCACAAAGTTGAAGGTTGCGCTGGCGTAGCTGACACCCAATTCGAATTCGTTCAAATTCCGATTCGAGTAGACCCCGATCGTATGCGTCGCCGCCGCGTCAAAACCGGCCGGCGCCCTGGTTCGGAAAGTGTATCGATACTCGCCATCCGCGGTCTGCGTGAAAGTTCCTCCGGTGTCGGCCGCGGCCTGCGTCGCCGACACCCGGGTGACGGGACTCGTCTGCACCCGCGTTGTGTAAGACGTATAGAGCTTCTCGCCTTGAGGGATATGGGCCGCCACAAAGTTCAACGCGACCACCCCCGGCGTCGTCAGGCCCAGCCGGTCTAACGGTTGACCCACCGGATCCGTAACTCGTACCGTTGCCGTGATCGTGCCGTCGGACGCAATCGCCGCTGACAGTACCCGCAACGCAAGCCCCGGCCGCACAAAGTTCAACGTTCGCTCGCTGGCATAGAAGGCCTTATCGCCCGGCGTAAAGCCGAACTTTCGCACGCCTCCCGCGATGCCCAACACCGCCATCACGACGCCCACCAACCAGATTGAAACTTTTCGACTCATCAGTTACCTCCCAGTTCCTTCAACGCGGCAATCTCTTTTTCTTCCACGCCCAGCACCTTGTGGCAGCTCTCACAGTCTTGCGAAATCGTCTTTCCCGCCTTCGATTTCAGCTCTTCGCCATGGCACCGGAAACAACCGGGCGAATCGGTGTGGCCCAGGTGCAACGGATAGTTCCCCCAACCCAACTTCATCTCCGGATAGACATTCCTTTCGTAGAGCGTCCGCAGCATCGGCCCGGCCCGCTCCAACTCCGGCCGATTGGCCGCCAACGCCTCCGGCTGCTTCTGCCCGTAGTACGCGATCAGATCGCCCGGTATCCGTGCCGCGGCCTCCCCCCGACTCGTATACGGCTTCGTCAGCACTGCCAGCGCCGCCTTCCGAAACAACGGCACCTTTTGGGGCAGCGCCCCGGCCGTCATCTCGCGATCCACCGCCCTTTCCGCCGTCTCAAACGTATGGGCCGGGCGGTTGTGGCAATCCAGGCAATCCATCTCGCGTTCGAAGACCACCTTCCCCGTCCCGGCCGCCGCGTATTCCACGGCCTCGGTTCCCTTCACGATGTTCACGCTCAGGATGGCCCTACGTTGTGCGTCCGCCGCCCCGTAGCGGATGCTGACCCCCTTCCCCATATGCGCCCCGTGAATCCTTCCCACCTTCATCAGCAGCGCCGTATCCAGCTTCTCCCCGGCGTCGTCAAACTTGCTCCGCCTCCACAGCACGTTGCCGAAGTCATGCCCCCGGTTGTGGCAGTTTTCGCAGGTCTCGGCCGATGTCTTCAAGGCATGAGGCGGAGACGGAATCGGACGGCTGAACTGATTCGTCATCAGCAAGTACAGCTGACGAGTTCCGTTAAGCTTCGCTTGCACGGCCGCGCCGGCCCCTTCCCCGACATGGCAATCCACACAACGCACTTGCGCGTGAGACCCCGCAATATGAGCCGTATACTCAGGCCCCATCACCTGATGACACGCCGTCCCGCAGAAATTTGTCGTCTCCATGTAGTGCACTGTGCGATACGTCAGCGCTCCCCCGATGATCAGGTTGAATCCGGTCGCGATCCCCACGAACAGAAGCAGTCGCCGGATCTTCGGATTCGCCAGATCGATCTTCTCCGGCAAATGAAGATGATGGTCCGGAGCCTCCCGCTTCCGTTGAATACTGATGCCGATCGGGATTAACACCAACCCCGCGAAGAACGCCATCGGCAACGCAACAAATTGCAGAATGCCTAGGTAACCCGACGCGGCGCTCGCCCCCGTCAAGAAGATAAACAGCACCACCGCGGACAACACAAGCCACAGTCCCGCCCGACTGACCCAATTGTCAGTCAGATACAGGACCGGAAGAATCCACCGCCGAGTCAGCTTTCCGATCACGTTCAGCCTAAGTCTTTAGGGTCCGCAGGAATGCCACGATATTCGAAGCTTCCGCGTCCGAGATCGCCATCGCCTTCAT
>JANODS010001476.1:0-1171 GCA_031412835.1 Acidobacteriota bacterium
GGTTCCGCTACCGGTGCCCGCTTCCGCAATCCACGCCGCATCGCCGTCACTCCCAATGGCACCCTCTACATCGCCGATACCGGAGACCACCGCGTCCGTCGCGTGGCCCCCAATGGCACCATCACCGCCTACGCCGGAACCGGCAACATCGGCTTCTCCGGCGATGGTGCCCTTGCCGTCAACGCCCAACTCGAAAGCCCCGAAGGCCTCGCCGTCGACGCCGGCGGCAATCTCTTCATCTGCGACGCCGGTAGCCTTCGCGTCCGCCGCGTCACCCCCGCCGGGATCATTTCCACTTACGCCGGCAACGGCAACTTCGTCTCTACCGGCGACGGTGGCCAAGCCATCTCCGCCGGGCTCGCCGGCCCCACCAGCCTCGCCGTCGACGCCGCCAATAACCTTTACATCGGGGAACAAGGCGGCGGCCGGATCCGCCGCGTGACCCCCGCCGGAATCATCACGACCATCGCCGGAACCGGCACCCTCGGCTACACCGGTGACGGCGGCCCCGCCACCGCCGCCCGCCTCGGTGCCATTCGCGGCCTCGCCGTTGACCCCGCTGGCAATCTCCTCATCGCCGACGCCGACAACCGTCGGATCCGCAAAATCACGAACGGCATCATCACCACCGAAGCCGGCAACGGCACCGCCGGCTCCTCCGGCGACGGCACCGTCGCCACCTTCGCCCAGTTCATCACCCCCATCGACGTCGCCACCACCGCCTCCGGGTCCTTCGTCATCGCCGATTCCGGAGCCCACCGCGTCCGCAGCGTCGGCCCCGTCGCTCCGTCGCTCAGCGAAACCCCACCCTTCATTCTCTCGGGCTTCAACCAAACTTTCACCCTCCGCTACAACCATCCCGGGGGCGTCGGACAAATCGGAGTCGTCAACGCTCTCATCAACTCTGCGCTCACCGGCAGCAACGCGTGCTACATCGCTTACTCCCAACCCATCGGCGTCCTCTATCTCGTCAATGACGGTGGCGTCGATGTCGGCCTCTCCCCCGCTCTCACGCTCGGCGGCACGGGTGCCGTCAGCAACAGCCAGTGCACCGTCAACGCCGCTGGCTCCTCCGCCGTTGCCTCCGGGAACTCCCTCGTCCTCACCCTTAACGTCACCTTCACCGCCAACTTCATGGGGAACAAGGTTGTCTATCTCGCTGGCCAGTCGG
>JANODS010001477.1:0-3438 GCA_031412835.1 Acidobacteriota bacterium
GAGGAGGAGCATGTCGCCTTGGTCGCAGTGGGGGGCGTAGAGATCGTATTCCGCACCGACGCCGAAGCGGCGGAAACGGGCGTTGAGGAGGACGGAGCGGTGGCCGGTGGAGTCGATGGTGGTGGCGGCTTGCCAGGCGACGGGTTGGTTGAGGGGGTTGCGGCCGGTGGCACCGGTGACGCGGCCGTTGGCTTCGAGGAGGCCGGTGACGGCGGTGGAGAGGCGGAGTTGAGCACCGGCGGCGATGGCTTGTTCGGCGAGGTGTTGGTAGAGGCCGCGGACATCGAGGACGCAGAGGTCGGGTTGGTCGTAGGGGAAGACGGCTTCGACGGTGGGGGCGAGGAAGCGGAGGCGGCGGATGGGATGGGAGAAGCGGTCCGGGATATTGAGGGGGCGGAGTTCGCTGAGGAAGCTGCCGCCGGAGGTGCGGATGGGTCCGCCGATTTCCTTGTTTTGTTCGACGAGGAGGACGGAGCGGCCACGGGAGGCGGCGGCATGGGCGGCGGCGAGGCCGGCGGGTCCGCCCCCGGCGATCAAGACATCAAACGATTCCACACCTTAGTTTACGGGGTGGTTGGTATTCTGGGAACTGATGCCTCGCGTTCGATTTGCTCCCTCCCCGACCGGCTACCTGCATATAGGTTCGGCCCGCACGTTTATCTTCAATTGGCTGTACGCCAGGAAGAACAACGGCACGATGATTTTGCGGCTGGATGATACCGACATTGAGCGGAATACGCAGGTGTCGATTGATTCGATTTTTGACGGGCTGAACTGGCTTGGGCTGAGCTGGGACGAGTATTACCGGCAGTCTGAACGGCTGGACCTGCATAAGGAGATGGCCTATCGGATTCTGGCGGCGGGGGCAGCTTATCGGGACTTTACGCCGGCGCAGACGGAGGAAGAGAAGCAGGAGGACGCGGGGCCTTGGCTGTTTCATCCGGGGATGCGCGAGTTGACGACGGAGGAGAGTGAGGCGCGGGCGGCGGCGGGGGAGCAGTTCGTGGTGCGGTTCCGGGTGCCGCGGGGTGAGAACAAGGCGGTGAAGTTTAAGGACTCCGTGTTTGGGGACCAGTACAAGAAGGCCGATGAGATAGAAGACTTCGCGTTGCTGCGTTCGAACGGGATGCCGACGTATCATATGGCGTCGTGCGCGGACGATGTGGACCTGAAGATCGACCACATTATTCGCGGGCAGGACCATTTGACGAACACGTTTAAGCACGTGTTGATCTTTGAGGCGCTGGGGGGAGTGAAGCCGAAGTTTGCGCATTTGCCGTTGTTGATTGCTCCCGATGGGGCGAAGCTTTCGAAGCGGAAGCATGGGCCGGTGGTGAGTGTGACGACGTATCGGGATGCGGGGTTCTTGCCGCAGGCGTATATCAACTTCTTGTG
Source organism: Acidobacteriota bacterium (assembly GCA_031412835.1). Taxonomy (GTDB): domain Bacteria; phylum Acidobacteriota; class Terriglobia; order Bryobacterales; family Bryobacteraceae. Next base: position 1,396 of record JANODS010001477.1, read on the forward strand.
CTTGCTGGGCTGGTCTCCGAAAAACAATCGGGAGCAGATGTCGCGGCAGGAGTTGATCGATGCGTTTACGTTTGGCGGGGTGAACCGGTCGAACGCGGTGGTGAATTTTTCGGAGGCGGACCCGATTGACCCGAAGGCGCAGTGGCTGAACGGGCAGCATTTGCGGACGGTTTCGCTGGAGGAGTTATTGCCGATGGTGCGGGCGCGGATTGAGGCGGAGGGGTTGGCGATTCCGGAGGAGCGGTTCGGGTTGATTGTGGAGACGATTCGAGCGCGGTATACGTCGCTGCATGATTTTGCGGTGAAAGGCCGACCGTATTTTGCGGATGATTTTGCGATGGAAGAAGCGGCGGGGGAGCGGTTGGACGAGCCGCAAGCACGCCCGTTGTTGCGGGAGTTGGGGGCGCGGATTGAGGGGTCGGCGGAGTTTACGGAAGCTACTGTGGAGAAGATTTTGCGGGATTTGGCGGCGGAGCGGGACGTGAAGCCGGGGGTGTTGATCAACGGTTCGCGGGCGGCGTTGACGGGGCAGGCGGTGGGGCCGAGCGCGTTTCATTTGTTTATGGCGATGGGCCGGGAGCGGTCGGTTGCTAGGTTGAAAGGAGTTTAGGCGATGGTTATTTTAGGACTCGGCGGACTACGGAACGATCCGGCTTGCGCGTTGATTCGCGATGGCGAGTTGGTGGCGGCGGTGGAGCAGCGGAAGGTGGCGCGGCGGGCGACGTTGGAGGAGTTGCCGCTGGAGGCGATTCGGACGTGCCTGGAGATCGCCGGGTTAGAGAGCCGGGATGTGGACGTGGTGGCGGTGGCGCGACCGTTTGGCCCGGGGCCGGAGTCGGAGACGCATTTGGAGATTCGGCACCAGTTTCCGGGGGCAAAGATTTCGGTGGTGGAGCATCATAAGGCTCACGCGGCGTCTGCATTTTTGTATTCCGGGTTTCGCGAGGCGACGGTGTTGACGCTGGACCGGTTGGGCGATTTTCGATGCGGGGGGAAGTGGAAGGCGGCCGGGGCGACGATACAGTTGGAGCAGGAGTTGTATTTCCCGGATTCGATTGGGGACTTATATGGCCGGGTGACGGAGTTACTCGGGTTTACGCCGAATGCGGATGAGCATAAGGTGCAATGGTTGGCGACGGCGGGGCAGCCGGTGTATCAGAGTTTGTTTGAACAGATCCTGCCGCGGAGCGAGGATTGGTTGAAGGCGGGGGACCGGAGTTACTTTGACGGGGCTTGGTTTAGTAGTAAGTTCTATCAGGCGCTGGGGTTGGCGGATGGGGTGGCGATTCCGGAGCGATTGAAGGCGGACGTGGCGGCGAGCTTGCAGGCGGCGGTGACGGGGATGGTGCTGCATTTGGCGGGGCGGGGGGAGAACTTGTGTTTGGCGGGGGGCTTGTTTTGGAATGCGCTTCTCGTCGAGGCGTTGGAGCGGAGCGGGGCTTATGAAAAGGTGTTTGTGCAGCCGGCGGCGGGGAATACGGGGACGGCGCTGGGGGTGGCGGCGATGGCTTGGAATGGGCCGGTTTCGCTGGGGGACTTTTGCTTAGGGCCGGAGTATTCGACGGGGCAGTTCAAGCAGGTGTTGGAGAACTGTAAGTTGAACTTCAAGATGTTACTGACGACGGACGCGATTGTGGGGACGGCGATTGAGCAGTTGCAGCAAGACAAGATTTTGGCTTGGATGCAGGGGCGGATGGAGTTTGGGGCGCGGGCGTTGGGGAATCGGAGTATCTTGGCGAGTCCGGTGAATCCGTATTCGACGGAGAATCTGAATAGCTTTATTAAGCATCGGGAGCCGTTTCGGAAGTTTGCGGCGAGCGTGCCGGCGGAGATGGCGGGGGAGTATTTCGAGGTGGGGGCGAACGCGCGGTTTTTGGCAAGCGTGAGTAGGGTGCGGCCGGCGTATCGGGATAAGTTTGCGAGCGTGATTTTGGGTGGGGACTACGTGAGGGTGCATACGGTGGCGGAAGGGGATAATCCGCTTTACTGGCGGCTGCTGCATGCGGCGGCGGAGCCGTTTGGGTTGCCGGTGCTGTATAACAC
>JANODS010001478.1:0-1474 GCA_031412835.1 Acidobacteriota bacterium
CAAATACGGTAAGTAGATATGAAACTTTTCTCATCCCACCAACTTCTCCTCCTACTCACTCTCTCTCCCCTCGCCTTCGCGCAGGGAACCATCACCACCCTCGCCGGCAACGGCGTCGCCGGCTTCGGCGGCGATTCCGGCCCCGCCTCGAACGCCCTCCTCTCCTCACCCACCAGCGTCGCCGTTGATGCCTCCGGCAACGTCTACGTCGCCGATAGCTCCAACCTCCGCATTCGCCGCGTCACCCCGGCGGGCGTAATCACCACCTACGCCGGCTCCGGCACCGGCGGCTCCGATGGCGATGGCGGCAGTGCCATCGGTGCCCGTTTCCGCAACCCCCGCCGCATCGCCGTCACCGCTAACGGCACACTCTACATCTCCGATACCGGCGACCATCGCGTCCGCCGCGTCTCCCCCAACGGCACCATCACCGCCTATGCCGGCACCGGCAACCAAGGCCTCTCCGGCGACGGTGCCCTCGCCGTCAATGCACAACTCGACAGCCCCGAAGGTCTCGCCGTTGACGCCGCCGGAAATCTCTACATCGCCGACGTCGGCAACCTCCGCGTCCGCCGAGTTACCCCTGCCGGGGTTATCTCCACCTATGCCGGAAATGGCGACTTCATCTCGACCGGCAACGGTGGCCAAGCCGTCAACGCCGGCCTCGCCGGACCCACCAGCCTCGCCGTCGACGCCGCCAATAACCTTTACATCGGGGAACAAGGCGGCCGCATCCGCCGCGTGACCCCCGCCGGAATCATCACGACCATCGCCGGAACCGGCACCCTCGGCTACACCGGCGACGGCGGCCCCGCCACCGCCGCCCGCCTCGGTGCCGTCCGCGGCCTCGCCGTCGACTCCGTCGGCAACATCCTCGTCGCCGATACCGATAACCGTCGCATTCGCAAAATCAGCAACGGCATCATCACCACCGAAGCCGGCAACGGCACCGCTGGCTCCTCCGGCGACGGCACCATCGCCACTTTCGCCCAGTTCATCACCCCCATCGACGTCGCCACCAGCGCCGGCGGCTCTTTCACCATCGCCGATTCCGGAGCCCACCGCGTCCGTAGCGTCGGCCCCATCGCGCCGTCGCTCAGCGAAACCCCACCCTTCATTCTCTCGGGATTCAATCAAACCTTCACCCTCCGCTACAACCATCCCGGAGGCGTCGGACAAATCGGAGTCGTCAACGCTCTCATCAACTCTGCCCTCACCGGCAGCAACGCGTGCTACATCGCTTACTCCCAACCCATCGGCGTTCTCTATCTCGTCAATGACGGTGGCGTCGATGTCGGCCTCTCCCCCGCTCTCACGCTCGGCGGCACCGGTTCCGTCAGCAACAGCCAGTGCACCGTCAACGCCGCTGGCTCCTCCGCCGTTGCCTCCGGGAACTCCCTCGTCCTCACCCTTAACGTCACCTTCACCGCCAACTTCATGGGGAACAAGGTTGTCTATCTCGCTGGCCAGTCGG
>JANODS010001479.1:0-6687 GCA_031412835.1 Acidobacteriota bacterium
TGCCGAGCAAGTGGAGAATGGTCGCGTGGAAGTCGTGGAAATGCACCATGTCTATGATGTTCGCGGCCTTTGCCGTCCGCCTTTTCAAGAAACGGGGTGCGTCCGAATTCGGTGGTCCAGACAACGAGCGTATCTTCCAACATCCCGCGGGACTTGAGATCCCGGAGCAATCCGGCGATGGGTTGATCGACGTTGCGAGCCAAGGTGCGGTGAATTTGGAGATCGAAATGGGCGTCCCAGTTTTTATTGATGTCGGCCCCGGCATCGATTAGTTCGATGAAGCGGACGCCGCGTTCCAGGCCGTAGAGCGCGTGGGTGGCGTCGGTTTCCTTCGACAGGTCGAAGACCTCGGGCGCTTCCTGCTGCATGCCATACGCGGTCTCCATCGACTTGATACGGGCGGCAAGGGACGGGTCGGACTCGCGGCCTTTTTGGTGCTTGCGGTTGAAGTCGGCAAGCCACGAGAGCTCGAGTTCTTGCAGGCTGGCGGATTCGGCGCGGCGCTTCATATTGGGGATGGGATCGCCTTGCCCGGGAACGATCCGAGTGCCCTGGTGGACGCCGGGGAGAAAATCAGCGCCTCAAACTTGGCCGCCGCCATAGGGCAGATACGGCGCGAGGACCATGAATGAAGGCAGCCTTTAATTGACCGTTCCGAGGCCATAGCTGGCCCAGGTGGTCTGGACGCGGCGTTTGTCGGTGGGGTGGGCTTCCAGCAGGGACTTGGCCCAGAGCGAAGCGATCTCGGTTGTCAGTTCGCTGTTCGTCGAGAAGAGCGCTTGGATGGCGCTGGGGCTGCCCGGGATGACGGAGGGACCGGAGGCACCGCCTTTGAGCAGCGCTTCGCGCGAGTCGACGCGGAGACCACCGCTGCTAGCGCCGGTGTGGCATTGGTAGCAGTTGTTGGCGAGGATGGGGCGGATGCGGGATTCGAAGAATTGGTCGGCGAGAGGATCCTGACCCAGGAAGGGCTGGACGCAGCCGAGGCCGACTACGAAGGAGAGAAGGAATTTCATGATGGCGGGTCGACCTAAGCGAATAGCTTGCCCATATAATGACAGAAATGAAATCGGCCTTGGTATTGATGATGGCGCTGGCGGGAATCGTTTGGGCGCAAGAGCGAATCGGCAAAACCGAACGGGTGGACAAAGCCACGCTGGACAAGTGGATGAAGGAGCTTTCCAACTGGGGACGGTGGGGTGTGGAGGACCAGTTGGGGGCGGTGAACCTGATCACGCCGGCGGTACGGCAGCGCGCGGCGAAGCTGGTGAAAGAAGGCTTCTCGGTGTCGCTGTCGCGCGATGCGGACTCCCAGCGCGCCGTCGACAATAGCCGTCCGTTTGAACGGAAAATGATTTCGTCGGGGATCGATCCGCAGCCGATGTTCGCGATGGACACCTACACGATGAGCTTTCATGGGGCGTCGCTGACGCACTTCGATGCGCTGTCGCATATGGTCTACGAGGGCAAAGTTTATAACGGATATGCGCAGGAAACGATCAATGGCACGGGCGCGCACGAGTTAGCGGTGGACGCCTATAAATCGGGCTTTTTTTCGCGAGGAATTCTGATGGACATCCCGCGTTTGAAGGGCGTGAAGTACCTTGAGCTTTCGACGCCGATCTACCCGGAGGATCTGGAGGCATGGGAGAAGAAGGCCGGGATCAAGGTAGGACCGGGGGACATCGTGTTTATCCGGACGGGCCGATGGGCACGGCGCGCGGAGAAGGGGCCGTGGGCGACAGACAAGGCGTCGGCGGGACTGCACGTTTCGTGCGCGCGCTGGTTCAAGCAGCGGGACATCGCGATGTTGGGCAGCGACGTGCATGCCGAGTTGATGCCGTCGCCGGTTCCCGGAATTATGTTTCCCGTACATCAATTGATGCTGGTGGCGATGGGGGTGCCGATGTTCGACAACTGCGATTTGGAAGCGTTAGGAGATGCGGCGGCAAAGCGAAAGCGGTGGGAGTTTTTGCTGACCGCCGCACCGTTAGTGGTGCCGCTGGGGACTGGGTCGCCGTTGAATCCCATCGCGACCTTCTGAGTGCCGCATGACCGCATGACCCGTTGACGTTAGGGTTCAACTGTGATCATATATGACGCACCGTAGCAGCTACGGATCTCGTTCTTTGGAGGACCTCGTTTTGATTTCCAGTATTTCCCGGCTGACCTTTTCGCTAGCGCTGGGCGCTAGTTTTTTGATGGCGCAAACGACCGGCACCGGCACCTTGGTCGGTACCGTGGTTGATACCAGTGGCGCGGTGGTGGTGGGCGCGAAGGTTACCATCGTTAATCCGGCCAACGCTTTTGTTTCCGAGGTGGTAACGAATGGAGAGGGCGGATACTACATCCCCTATCTTGGCCCGGCGACCTATCGGCTGACGGTGGAACTAGCGGGATTCAAGAAGTACGTCCGAGAGGGCGTGGCGATTCGAACCGGTGAAATTCCGCGTATTGATATCGAAATGCAGTTGGGCGGGGTGACGGAGACGGTGCAAGTGACCGGTGGCGCGCCGCTGCTGGACACGGAGACTTCGGCGTCCGGGTTGGTGCTTTCGGGCGAGACGCTGGTCGCGATTCCGGTGAGCCAGAAACGGCCGGTGCGGATGATGTACTACTACCCCGGGACGAACTCCGTGAACGGTTACCACGTGCTGGGACAACGTTCAAGAGCGATCGGTTACCAGGTGGACGGCGTGAACGGCAAGGAGCCGGGGATTGGGAACCTCGGCGGGCCCAATGAACAGGTTTCGCCGACGCAGGACGCCTTCGAAGAGGTAAAGGTCCACACGACCGGCATGCCGGCCGAGTATGGGCATTCAGCGGGCGGGCTGATGTCGATGGTGATGAAGTCCGGCACGAACCTTCTGCATGGAGCGGTGGAGAACCGCTATATCAATAAGAACATGGTGCATCGGACCTATTTGGAGCAGTTAGCCCGGACCAATCCGTTCACCTACAACGAGAGCACCGGGTTGATCAACGGACCGGTGATGCTGCCGAAGATCTATCGCGGCAAGGACAAGACGTTTTTCCTGTTCGGGATTGCGCGCCATGCCGAAGTGGCGGGCACGTCGTCGGCGCGCGTGACCGTGCCGACCGCCGAGATGATGAGCGGCAACTTTGCGTTTGCGAACCAGAAGACGGTGCGGCCGCTGCCGATCTATAACCCGTTCACGACGCGGCAAGAGGCGGGGACGTGGATTCGCGATCCGTTTCCGGGGAATGTGATTCCGCGGTCGTTGTTCGATCCGGTCGCCGTAAATTTTCTGGGCCGGAAGCCCTTCAATGAACCGAACCAGGCGGGTATTCCGGGGGCTACGGGGCCGACAGAAAATTTAGTGATGAATCAGCCGAAGGAGATCTATCGGACGCGTCTCGATATCAAAATCGATCATCAGTTCACCGCCAATCACAAGGCTTACGGGCGGTATTCGCGATCGATCCATCGGGCGTGGAAGGGCGACCATCAGGCGCAATTCGCCTGGCTTGATATTGACCCGAATGCGCAGCCGCAACCGGTGGACCATCACAACGCCGTGTTCGCGGACATGATGATTCTGTCCCCGACCGTAAGCAATGAGTTCCGGGTGGGCTTCAATCGCAGGGTGCTCAAAGAGGTGGCGATTACGAAGGGCGGCGATTGGGCGAAGCAGTTGGGGATTCCGAATGTCTCGGCGGAAACGTTTCCGTTATTCAATATCGGCTTCGGGCTTGCTGCCCTGCCGAGCTTTCAAAATATCGCAGAAGACATGACGCTACAGAACAACCTGACGAAGGTGGCGAGCAAACACACGATCAAGATGGGCTATGAGCTGATGCGGACGCGGTTGAATTCGACGGCTCCGGCGCTACCGGGCGGTACTTACAACTTCGGGGCGACTAACTTGCCATTTACTCCGAATACGGGCAACACGTTTGCTTCGTTCCTTCTGGGAACAGTGACTTCGGCGACATTCTCTTCCAATTATGCGAGTTGGCTGCCCCGCTGGTGGTCTCATCAGGCATATATCCAGGACGACTGGAAGCCGATGCGCAATCTGACGCTGAACTTGGGCGTTCGCTATTCCTACGAGAGCCCCTATGCGACCAAGTATGGGCAACAGTCGCAGTTTGACCCGACCGCGCGAGACCCGCTAACGGGCCGCGCCGGAGCGATTCTGCATGGGCCCGGGCAATTGGCGAAGAAGGATTTGAATAACTTCGCGCCGCGCGTCGGGCTGGCGTGGAACTTCCATCCGAAGGTGGTTTTCCGCGCGTCATTCGGCATGGTGCATCAGGATATTTTCGCGACCGACCGGAACAGCATGTTCCAGGAGTACCTGGCGACGGCGAACGTGCAAGCGCCGGTAGGCGATCCACAGCACGTCTTCCGGCTGTCGCAGGGACCGGGGACGATTCGGTATACGGTGCAACCCGATGGTTCGGTGCCGTTCGTCGGAACGAACTACAGCGGCCGCGGCGCACATACGTGGGATACAAAAATGCGGTTGCCCTATGTGATGAGCTGGTCCGGCGGCTTGCAGTGGAGCTTCCGGCAGGGTTGGGTGATGGAAGGGCAGTATCAGGGCCAGTCGGGTGTGGGATTGCTGAATAGCTGGAACACGAACGTGCTGCCGCTGGATGTTTCCCGGGATCCAGCTGTGCTGAATCAGATCTTTACGGGTTTGCAGAACTTCCTGCCGTACACGCATTTCGGCGAAGTCCGGTTGTTCTCCAACTTCGGTCACAACTCCTATCATGGCGGGACGGTGCGGGTGGAGAAGCGGCTGGGCAATGGTTTGCTCTTCAATAGCTTCTACACGATGAGTAAGACAATCACAGAGACTGAAGGTGAGACGGGTGACAACGGGATCACTTACTACAACCGCCGGCTGGAGAAGGGACGGGCGAGCTACGACGTCCGGCACCGGTTTGTAACGGTGATGTCGTATGACCTGCCGTTTGGCCGGGGTCGCCGGTGGTTGACCGGCGGCGGCGCGACGAATGCCGTGTTAGGCGGTTGGCAGTTGACGATGACGCAGACGCTGCAATCGGGGCCGCCGTTCACCGTGGGCTTTGCGGGCAGTCCGAACCGCTATCTGCCGGGGGAATCGCGGCCGAATATCCTGACTTCGAATAGCGACGCGCAGGTGAAGGATTGGACGATTGGGGCGAACCGGTTCCCGACGCAGGCGCAGAATCCTTACTTGAACTTCAGCTCGTTTGCTTATCCGGCAGCGTTTACTCCGGGCAACCTGGGGCGGAATACGTTCGAAGGTCCGGGGCTGGCCTGGACGCAGTTTTCGATCGCAAAGTGGTGGACGTTGAAGGAACGCTATCGCTTCCAAATCCGTTTGGATGGGAATAACATGCCATTCAAGCAGCCGCAGTATTCCGACCCGAACGGGAGTTACAACGTGAATTCGCCGGGGACCTTTTCGAGGGTTGGAAGTGGGACCCGCGGGGCGTTTTCGGATATTGGGACGGCGAACTCGAATCTGTTGATTATCGGCCGGTTCCAGTTCTAGCTCGCGGAATCGCGCGTCAAGGGGTGGCCGCTGATGACGCCCAGCGGTCACCTCGGTGATGAAAACAGCATATTTATAGGCTTAATTGGTTTGGCCCTCCATCTGCAAGCAAGTCGACATGGCTTGCAAAATTATAGACGCGATTACCCCCAACGAGTTCCTTCCTGCTGCGATGGAAGGTGGGGAGGAGCGCGAGGTAATCACCTTGGCGCAGTTTGAGGCGGCTTATCGGAGTTCGTTTTCGCGAACGGTGAATCGGCTGGCGGCGCGGGGAGTGAGTCGCGAGACCGCCGAGGATTTGGCTCAAGCGGCCTGGGCGAGGGGTTGGGAGTATCGGGAGCAGTTACGGAACCCGAGTCTCGTCAGTTGGTGGGTGGGTTCAATTGCGCGAAATCTGCTGTTTATCGCCTACCGCGGCCGGAAGCCGACCGAGCAGTTAACGGAGACTTGCGCGACGATTAGTCCGGACTGGAAGCCGTTGTTAGTGGAGCGGTTGCTGCGGGATCTGCCGATGGCGGATCGGGACTTACTCGTCGAGACGTATGCGTTCGGGTCGACAAGCTACGAGTTGGGACCCAAAATGGGGGTTTCGGCGACGGCGATCCGGGTCCGTTTGAACCGATTGCGGAAGACGCTGCGGGGGATCGTGGATGGGACGGGTAAGGGTGCGGGGCGGACTGGTTACGCGACGGTCTAGGGATACGGATAGCCGAGCCCATCGCCGGGCGCAGGCCAACAATCACCGGCGCCCGCCTAGTTTCCGCTACGCCAGGATATCCTTGACGACCCGGCCGTGCACGTCCGTCAAGCGGAAATCGCGCCCCGCGTACTTGTAAGTCAGCTTCAAATGATCCAGGCCGAGTAAATGAAGAATCGTCGCGTGTAAGTCATGAAAGTGGACCTTGTTCTCGATCGAGTAATAGCCGTAGTCGTCGGTGGCCCCATAAGACAGCCCGGGCTTAACCCCGCCGCCAGCCATCCACATTGTGAACGCTTCGGGGTTGTGATCGCGGCCATCGGAGCCCTGCGCCGTCGGGGTCCGACCGAACTCGCCGCCCCACAGCACGAGCGTATCTTCTAACAGGCCGCGCGACTTCAGATCGGCCAGCAGTCCGGCGATCGGCTTATCCACCTCCGCCGCGTTCTGCGCATGGTCGCGCTTCAGGTGCTCGTGCTG
>JANODS010001480.1:0-1396 GCA_031412835.1 Acidobacteriota bacterium
GGTCATAAAAGTGTTGCGAACGGCTCGCATCAATTAGCATCCAATCAAGGGATAGGATAACGAACATGAAGAAGAGCACGAAAACGCCACAAGAAGCAGAACAACCACAGCTCCTCTGGCACATATTGAATTCGTCGTCGGCGGGAGGCGAATTCTTCAAGTTGGGCGATGTCTATCGGGCGGAGCCGCGACAGTAATGGAAACGCCTCTCATTAGCGTGATCCTGCCGTTCCTGAACCCGGGCCCGGCCTTCACCGCGGCACTGCGGTCGATCGAGCGGCAGACCCATACGAACTGGGAGCTTCTGTTGTGCGACGACGGGTCCACCGATGGCAGCCTAGAACTGGCCCGCTCCATCAGCGATCCGCGCTTGGTCGTGTGGTCGGACGGCCAGACGAGGGGCTTGGCGGCCCGTTTGAACGAATGCATCGGGCGAGCGAAGGGCACCTTGATCGCCCGCATGGACGCCGACGATATCAGCTTTCCCGACCGGTTTCGTCAGCAGGCGGAGTACTTGCGAAGCCATCCCGCGATTGACGTGGTCGGTTGCGGCATGTTGATTTGCGAGGAAGACGGCAGAGCGATTGGCAAGCGCCTTTCGCCGCCGGATCACGCCGGCGTGGTGGCCAACCCCGCGCTCGGATTTGGCTTGGCGCATCCGACCTGGATGGCGCGAGCGGAGTGGTATCGGCAACACCTTTACGACCCCACGGCCCTGCGATTCGAAGACATTGAATTGCTCTATCGGGCTTACGAACGAAGCCAGTTTGCGAACCTGCCTGGAGTCCTCTACGGCTACCGCGAAATGCGCGGCGGGTTTAGCAAGCGGTTCAAAACTCGGCTCGGACGCGTCCGCTATCTCCGCGCGCGTCATGAGGAGTTGGGCACCGGGTTGTTCCTGCGCGCGGCCGCGACCGAAGGCTTCAAAACCGTTATGGACGCGGGGCTCGTGACCATCTCTGCCCGATACCAGTGGCTGCGGTTTCGCGAAGAAAAGCTGACAAAGGTCGAGGCGGCGGAGTGGCAGTCGCTCGTGGCGGTGCTGGCATGAGCGCTCTCCCTCGGATCCTGGTGTTGACGACCGTGCCCCAAACCATGGCGGCATTCTTCCCGCGGCAGTTGCGTTCGTTGGCCGAGGCCGGGTTTGACGTGCATGCCGTCGCTTCCCCCGGCGAAGAGCTGAATCAGTTGGGTCGGGAGTGCGGCATTACCACCCATGGGGTGCCGATGGAGCGCCAAGTGAAGCCCCTTCAGGATGCCGCTTCTCTTTGGAATCTCGTTCGCTTGATCCGCCGAATCCGGCCCCAAGTCGTCCACGCCCACACTCCCAAGGCAGGCTTGCTGGGGATGATCGCCGCCACCATCGCGCGCGTGCCGGTGCGCCTCTACACCGTGC
>JANODS010001481.1:0-3715 GCA_031412835.1 Acidobacteriota bacterium
GAAGGCCGCCGGAAAGAAGTTTGAATCGAAGATCTGGGAAGCCGCTCCGGGCGGTCATCACTTCAATCGAATCGATACCAAACTCGCCCGCGACTCCCGCGCCGAAATCTGGCAGTTCCTCGGTCAACATCTCAAACGCTAACCGCCTTGGGGGGGGAGACCAAGCCGTTCAGCGGTAGGGCGCAATCATCATGATGTCGCTCCCCACTCGGCTACTAACACTCACGGCGAGCTCGCGCTCGTCCGGCGATACACTTAGGCCCAATGCGATGGAAGTTGGAAACTCCCAGACTAGATTCACCGTTCGATTCAATACGTTCCAGTATTTCAACTGATTGCTCTTCTCGCCCTTAAAGTAAACGCCGCCCCTGCCTACGCTCCACCAGTAGTCAAGCCGATCCATCACTAACTCTGGTTTTCCTCCCGCGACCGGAACCCGCCAGAGCGAAGTGGTGTATTGGTTGTCGCCGCTATAATAAAGCCAGGTGCCGTCTTGTGATTCGACCGCAGATCCTCCGCCATGGAAGGTAACCTGTACCAATGGACCCCCTTCCGGCGACACCTTCCAAACCTCGTACCGTCCGCTTCGATTGGAGCCGAAATAGATCCATTTTCCGTCGCGCGACCAGCTGGGGCGAATATCGTCAGCGGTGTCCGCGGTAAGATTGCGCGGAGCCGCGCCGCTGCCGGTTACATCGACTGTGTAAATATCGCCCGCCCCGGTGGTGTTGGATGCGAAGGCAATCCGTTTGGCATCCGGTGCCCACGACGAGGGTCCGGTAATGGAACCTTCCAGGAAACTCACTTGGCGGCAGTGTCCGCCCTCCCGATCACAGATCCAGATGTTGGGATATCCGGACCGGTTCGAAGTAAACGCGATCCACCCGCCATCCGGCGAGTACTCCGGAACCACATCCTGGCGCGAGGATCGAATCAAACCGCTCGGCGGTCCAACCGCCGACCCTGGCCCCCGCAGCGCCACCCGCCAAAGCTCGCCCGTAGCGCGATCCTGGGTGAAGGCCAGTCGCTTGCCAGCCGCTGAATACGCTAGCGTATGCCCCGTGGTACCACCCAAAACGGGACTCGGGGTCCCCAAACCGTCCGCCGCAATCCGGAACAATTGAAAGTCTCCCTCCCGGTAGCCATAGAAGACTAACTCCGTGTTGTTAATCCAAACCGGATTGGAGTTGAACTTCCCCTTTGTTATTGCGACGGAGGGTCCGTCACCGACAAACTCGGCGTCGACCGTAGCCACCCGAATCTCTCCGCTTCCCATCGCCACGAAGCGGTGAAAGGCGATACGCTTGCCATTAGGAGATATCGACGGCCCGGCATCGCCCAGGATTGCACTTGCTGGTTCCAGCACTGGAGTTCGGACGCCGTCCCTTAGCGAAACCCGGAACAATCGAATTGGTACATCCGGCTGATCCTGTCCACTCACAATCAGGTAATTGCTGTCCGGCGTCCAAGCGATATTTGGTCCCGGAACCTTGAGGTTTGACCACGTAATTCCTTGAAACTTGCCCAGGCTGCGCTCCAGTCCCCCTTCCGCCGGAACTACCAGCAATTCAGCGCTTTCCTGCTCCAATGTCCGAACGAAGGCGATCCATTGGCCATTAGGAGACCATGCCGGTTGATAGTCCGGCCGAGGGTCGGTGGTCAGGCGATGCGGCTCGCCGCCGCTCACGGCTCGTACGAAAATATCCATATTGCCAGGAATCGAATTCCAATTAAAGGCGAATCGCTTGCCGTCTGGCGCGAACGATGGATGAGACTCGCGTTCGGAATAACTCGTTATCGGCAGCGGCGTCTGCGAGGATGATGCGGATTCCCACGTACTGGAAGTCCTGAAAACCAGTGTGGCGGTTAAAAACAGCGCGGCTGCGGCCCCGGCGATCCCGGCTGATCTTCGCCATGGAAACCCCTCGGCCGGAGGAGCGGCGGCCACCGGAGTGACTTCCGGTTCTTCCACGGAGATCGGCGCGAGTTTAAAGGACCTCGACTGCCACCACCCATCGAGTTCATCCACAAAACCGTACACGGAGCCACGCTGCTCATGGTTCAACCGATGCACGGGCAGCCCTTCCTCAACCTCCCAACGCTGAACCGTTCGTACACTTCTGCCAAGGTGTGCGGCGATCAACTTCCAGGAATCTAGCCGGGCCCGGGGAGGTGACTTATCTAATGGCATGACCATTATCATTATTCACGGCACGACATTAGGCGTCAACCGCTGTTTATCGATACTTTCGCCTGATGACGTGCCGTGATTTGTCTCCCGCTCAGGCACCATGGCCTACATGACTTACACAAAACTTTCCAAACTTTTCTTGACCCTGTCCCTGGCTGCCTTCCTTACCCCCACCGGAATGGCCCAATCCGCCTTCACTCTCCAAGATGTCCGGGGCACATATGCCTTCACATTTGACGGATCGCTCATTAGTACCACGTCCGGCCAAGCCACTCCTGTCATGGCCGCCGGGGTGTTCACACTGGATGGGCAAGGCAAATTAATCAAAGGAGCACGGTTTCTAAATGTTGGCGGGCGGGTGATCCGAGAAACTGCCACGGGGTCCTACACGATCAACGCCGACGGAACCGGTACTGCGACGTTCGTGGTTATCCCGGTTGAGGGCGAGCCACCCGTGGTACCCCCAACCCTGGAAGTTTTTAACTTCGTAATGAAATCAACTCGCGTTGGCTCGGGTATCGCGGCGAGTATTCGCGCCGCCAATGGCCAGGATATCGGCCTGGTTATCGTCGTCAAGGCCGAGTTCACCCGCCAGGATCTTCCATAGTCGTAGAGGCTGAATAGGCGCGCGGCGGTACCGGAAAACGAGTGCCGCCGCCCCCTAGAACTGTAACCGCAACGCCAACTGCGTCGACCGCGGGCCGCCCACCGCATACAGCGGATTCAGCCCCCCGTTCACCCCGCCCAATCCTAGCCCGCGCCCGTACATCTGCGTCGACTGCCCAAACAGCGGATTCAGCAACAACCCATCCGGAGCCGCAAAATTCGCGTGGTTCAACAAATTGAAGAACTCCGCCCGAAACTGCAACTTCCACCGCTCGCTCAGCCCGAACGTCCGCCGCACCGTAAAATCCACCTGCCGAAGCGGAAACGCCCGGACCGAATTCCGCCCTAAACTCCCGTTCTGCTGCTGGTTCACCGGGATCGAAAATGCCGCCCGGTTCAACACCCGCCCCCCGGGATACTGGCTCCCCTCCGAATACAGCGGCACCCCCGCCACCCGCTCCGGCCGGAAGTTAAATGTCGCCCCGTTGATCACGCTCCGCGAATACACGTCTACCGGGAACGACGATTGCGCCCGCACGATCGTATCCACCCCCCAATCTCCCACGATCTTCCCCACCACCCCGCCTCGCGCCTTCCCCGGCAAATCCCAACTCACCGCCCCGTTCAAGTTGTGCCGCACATCGAAATCCGAACTCCCCCGGTTCGCCCCGGCTCCCCCCGTACCAAAAATCGCCGGGTTAAAGCTCACGTTCTCCGACGCCGTATCAATCGCATGAGCCCACGTATACGATCCCAGCAACTGCAACCCCCGCCGCAACGGCTGCCGGAATTTATCCAAATGTGGAAGGTGCCATGGATGCTATGGGGCAGGGTTTTGATCTTGAATACAAACCCAACCCGGATTTCAGATTACATTATTCCAAAAGATTTGAGAAATACAAAAAATTGGGAGCCTTG
>JANODS010001482.1:0-3944 GCA_031412835.1 Acidobacteriota bacterium
GCGCCGCCACCCCCAACACCGTCGGAGCCAGCAACGCTCCCGTCAGCCCCAACGAAAAAATGCCGTTGTAAAACCCGGGATGATAGCTCTGGAACCGATGCTCAATGCTCTCCGCCGTCAGCGGATAAATCGCCGCAAAACCCGCCCCCAGCAACAACACCGCCACAAACGCCCCGTCAATCGTCGCCGTCAACGACAACAGCAAACACCCAAAAAACGCCGCCAACACACTAAACAGCAACAGCCGCGAATGCTTCATCCGCCGCAGTAGAGCCTGCGCCACAATCCGACCCACCAGCAGCGCCAGGAAATACCAGCACAACAACCCGATTCCCGTCGCCGGACTCGCTCCCAGGCGTTGCACCACAAACAACGGCAACCACCCCGCGATCGCCCATTCATTCCCAAACTGGAAGAACAGCAACAGCGTAAATAGGACCGCCCCCGGCGACCGAAAATCCTTCATCGCCACTCGCAAACTGGGAAACTCCGTCCGCGCTAACCCTATCGGCGCCGCCCGCACCCACGACAGCAAATAGAACAGCGGAATGCACGCGATAATCAGCAAAATCGCCGACGCCGTGTACGTCGTAAACGCCGCCGCTATTACCCCCGAAGTCGCCAAACAACCCAGCCCGAAAAACATCCCCGCCAAGTTGATCGTCGCCGCCGGATCATGCTCATACATCGGCGTAATCGCGTGGAAGATCGCCGTGTTCACCATCGCCGCGCTCATCCCCACCACAAACAACCCCGCCATCCGTAACGACGGCGGCACCGGCCCCGACAACGTCGCCAAGTAAACCAACCCGCCCACCGCCATCGCACTCCCCAGCGCCAACACAAACCGGATCCCCCGCCGAGGCAGCAACAACTGCGTCAGATGGAAAGCCACATAAACCCCAAAATTCAAAAACAGAAAATACAAACCCACCGTCAGATAGTCCGAACGCAGGTGGTAGCCCCACGCCGGTAAAAACGAACCCAAAAACGAAAACAACAACCCCGACAAAAAGAAACCACCCAGCGCCCGCCGCCCCGAAGCGGCGTTCAACACCGTATCCGTCTTCGCTCGAACCAGCTCCGGTCGCTTGGCAGTGATGACCGGCTCCTCCCGAACCTCCTCCACCAAACCGATCTCAGCCACAGCCACCGCCCCAGGTGGCACCGTCGGCTCGGCAGCGGGAGCAATAAAAGGCTGGGTGCCTTCCGGTTTCGCCCTGCGGTTCTTGCGACGTCCCATCCCGAATAGTGTACCCCGTATCCCATTTTCTGGAACGCCGACATGCCCCCTACTGAAAGAAAAGAAGTTATCCGTTGGCCCCTGATGTGCAACAGCGCAAGTACAGCTTTGGCGGGAGATGCCTCCCCGCCCTCTTCAGGGGCCTCACCTCACAGTGGGGCCTTTTCTACGTCTACAAGTCCATCTATAGGGGCCTCTTCCCAACACTACACAAATCCTAGTGGCCCACTTGCGAATTTCTCTTGCGAATTTCTCTTGACAGCGCCTCAAAGTCAGGATAATCTGCTTTTATCACTGAAAAAGGAGGTGGTCCAACTACATGGTTTTAGACGGCAGTATATTTGGGCGCAGGGAGGGTGCGAGCTCCTAAGCTCGGCTCCCCTAATCTACTTTAGCCTCGATCAGTGTCGAGCGAGCTGTTCTTAGGAACTATCTCCTCCCTGCACGAAGCCCATCCTTAACAAAACTAAGGCCCCTGACCGGTTCGTCCCGGCAGGGGTCTTGGTTTTTCACCGCCCCCCACACCCCACCTGTGCTATCCTGATGGGATTATGAAAGCTGGAATCCACCCCGCCTATGACATCGTTAAGGTCTCGTGTGCCTGTGGCAGCACCTTTCAGACTCGGTCGACCAATAAAACTGACCTCCGCGTCGAAATCTGCTCCGCCTGCCACCCGTTCTTTACCGGTCGCCAGAAGCTAATCGACACCGAAGGCCGCGTTGACCGCTTCAACAAGCGGATGGCAAAGTCCGAAAACATCAAAAAGGCCCGCGAAGTGGTAGTCCCCGCCGCTCCCACCGCGTAGTCTTCCCCCAACAGAAACGAAAACGGGCCGGATTTCCAATCCGGCCCGTTTTCATTTTGAACCCCTAAAATCCATCTCCCCGATCACCCCTCGCCTTCCGCCTCGCCTCCCGCTCCGCCCGCATCTTCTCATAATCCAGCTTCTGCGAATCGCTCAACAACGCGTTCACCGCATCCACCTGCTCTTTTTGAATCCGATGCATCTCGGGCTTGGTCTGCTCCCGAAACTTCTTGTAATCCTCATGCGTCCGCTCGAGAATCGCCTGCAACTTCGCCATTTGCGCCTCGTCCAGCCGCAATCGAACCTGCATCTCGCTGCTATACTCCTTCCGATACTGCTCCGGAGTCTTCCGCGGATTCGACACCGCGCCTACCGTGCTCGCATTGTACAAATGCAAGCCGCCACCACCCACCGCCACCCCGCTCACAAAAACCAGAGCCAGATACATCCCGATATTCCATTGGCTACGCTGCATCTTATTCGTTCGACGTCTCGAGCGGAGAAGCCGGGTGTAACGCCGCCATCACCACCACATCTTCGTTATCGTCAATCGACTCGACGTAGCTCGACTCGTAGTAAAAGGACTGTTGCACCGGGCCCCACACCGACAACCCCATCAACACCACGCCGGCACAACACGCTCCCGCTACCACCCGCTGACTCCAAGACGACCAAAGCGACGACTGCGAACGCCGTGCCTCAATCTTCTTCCACAGGCCGGGCATAAACTCCACCCCGCCCTCAAAGTCCGGCAACTCTTCGCGGTATGCCGCAAACAGCGCGTTCAGTCTCTCTTCCCGATCTTGATTCGAAGACATAACCGTCACCTATGAGTCTAGCTCGTTTCGCTCGAAAGCTTTCAATACCCGCTGCCGGGCCCGAAATAAACGCACTTTTAGCGCGTTCTCATTCACTTTGTAGATGCCCTCCAACTGCTTCAAGGACATCCCCTCCACTTCTTTCAACGTCAACAAAATCCGATCTTCCTCGCTCACCCCACCCAGCAGCGAATGCACAAATTCCTTAATCCGACCGCGCCGATTCTCTTCCACCTGCGCCAGCGTACTCGCCGTCGCATCCGCCATCACCACCTGCTGCTCACTCAAATCCGACATCCGGGCCTCCGGACGACGCTTCTGCCGACGCAAATAATCATACGCCGCGTTCACCGTCAACCGGTACAACCAAGGCTCAAAAACCTCAGGCTCCCGCAACTGGTCCATAGAATGATAAAGCCGAAGGAAAACCTCCTGCCCCACATCCTCCACATCCTCCCGACGACTGATCAACCGCGATATCGTGCCCAAAATCCGACGCCGATACGCCTGCACAATCTGGCCAAAAGCCGCGTCGTCGCCCTCCCTCGCCTTCTCTATCAGCGAAAAATCAACGAGCATCGCGGCCTTCACCCGCGTCGGGCTCGCCGTCTCACTGCCGATCTGATGAATGGATATGCCAAGAGTGGCCAAATAGTCCCCTCGAATCTAGGAGGCGAACTTTCTATACCGTAGGTTACACGATTCCGGCTAAGCAGCCGACTCGCGAACCCGCCCGGATTTGCTGCGCACAGCGGCCAGCGTCTCCAAAATCTCAATCACTCGCTCCACTCCCGCTCGCTGCGTCCGCAAATACTCCAGCTTCTGCTCTGGACCCGCGTTCTTCAGCTCCGGGGGGAATACATACTGAGCTTGCATATGTATACTCCTATAGTACTGCCAGTCATAAGTCAATAACTTTATGGTACTAGTACCCGCGTTAGGGGGTCCCGTGCTACCCTCAAAGCTTCCCCTCCACCCCATGGATTTCCTCGCCGGCCTCAACCCTCAACAACAACAAGCAGTCGCCGCCACCAGCGGCCCCCTCCTCATTCTCGCCGGTGCCGGCTCTGGAAAAAC
>JANODS010001483.1:0-17580 GCA_031412835.1 Acidobacteriota bacterium
TTCGGCTACGACCGCGATTGGGCTTGGCGCAACGCCCAGGAGTATCTTGCCGACGCCGAGGCCCAGGCCGAACTGGTCACCGTCCGCTCCCTCGTCGGCCACGGCACCCTCCGCGTCGCCACCATGGGTCCACGCCAGGGCCCAGCCACGCCAGCCGAGCTCGACACGATGGAACAAAGCCTTGCCGAGTGCCTTGCAGGCGGTGCCGCCGGCTTCTCCACCGGCCTTATGTATGCCCCTGGCTCCACCGCCCCCACTGAAGAACTCATCGCCCTCTGCCGCGTCACCGCCCGCGCCGGCAAAGTCTACGCCACTCACATGCGCAGCTACGGCGACGACCTTCTAACGTCGCTCGAGGAGCAGCTTGACCTAGCGCGGTCTACCGGCTGCCGCCTGCAGATCTCCCACCTGCAAGCGGTCGGCCGCCGCAATTGGCCCAAGCAATGCCAAGCAATCGACATGCTCGAAGCCGCCCGCGACGAAGGCATCGACGTCGCCTTCGATAGCTATCCCTACCTCGCTGGCAGCACCGTCCTCACGCAACTCCTCCCCGCCTGGGCCCTCGACGGCGGCACCCCCGCTCTTCTCGAACGACTCGCTGACCCCGCGCTCTGCCAAGCCATGAAGGCGACCATGATCGAACAGGTTCCCCAGCAATGGAGCGACATCTTCATCACCGCCGTCGGCTCCACGGTCAGCGAACACCTCGTCGGCTCCGACCTCGCCACCATCGGCGAGGCCCTCGCCGAACACCCCGTCGATGCCATCTTCTCTCTCCTCCGCGCCGAGCACGGAAACGTCAATATCCTCGCTTTCAACCAGTGCGACGAAAATCTACAGAAGCTGCTCACTCACCCCCTCTGCTCCGTTATCAGCGACGGCTTCTTCGTCAAAGGCAAGCCCCATCCCCGCCTGTACGGCACCTTCCCCTTCCTCCTCGGCGAGATCGTCCGCGAGCGCCATTGGATGAGTCTGGAACAAGCCATCCACAAGATCACTGCCCAGCCAGCCGCTCGCTTTTCGATGGCCCGCCAGGGCCTCCTCACCCCCGGCTACTTCGCCGATATCACCGTCTTCGATCCCCTCAACATCGCGGCTGGGGCGACCTACGCCGCCCCAGAAAAGGCCCCTACCGGCATCGTCCACTGCTTCCGCCGTGGCGAACTACTTTCCGGCACTCATGTACTTCATCAGCACCGCGGCTAACCCGTCGAGCGATGAAGCGTTCCCGCCCGTCACCAGGATATTCGGCACAATTGGCATCCCGCTCTTGGCAATCGCATCAATGCCGTTCACAATCGCCGTCGCATTCGCGCCAAACGCCTTCACCTGCGCGTCGTAAGCCTCAGCCTTCGCCAGACCGACCGCCCGTACCTCAGCGCCTTTCGCCGTGCCAGTCTGTTCAATGTAGAACGCTTCGCCATCGGCTTCCGCCTTCCGCGCATTCGAGTTATTCGTCTTGATCGTCACCCCGACCTTTGACTTCGCCAGCTCCGCCTGCATGTCCGCGGTGCCCCGTGCCTGCTCGGTCTCGATCCGCTGCAGTTGGGCCTGTTTCTGCTGCTCAAACGTCGCAATCTCCTGCTTGGCGATTTCCCGCTCGGTCAGCACCTTCACCAGATCCTGCGGCAGAATCACGTCCTGAATATATACGCCCCGCGTCTCCACAAAGTACGATTCAATCTGTTCGCTAATCCGTACGAATGCCTCCCGCTGCACCTGTTGCCGCGTCTCGACAAACCGTACCGCCGGCATCGATTGCAGCGTGTCGCGGAAGTGGTTCCCCACCGCCGCTTGCAGCACCTCGTCCACCAGATTACGAATCGAACCCACGGTCGAGATCACCCGGGGTGCCCGCGTATCCGGGATGTGAATCTGCACTTGCAAGTCCATCTTGAAGACGAAGCCCTCGGAGCTTTTGGCCACAATCTGCTCCAGCTTCGAATCGAGGTTATGCGCCGCTGAAATCCGATCGGCCCAGTTCAACGTCAGGATCGCCGTTGGCACCAGTTCCGCTTTATAGCAGTAAGGGTTGATCGGGTATTTTCCAGTCCTCAACGGCTCCTGCCAAATGCCGCGATGGCCCGGCCGAACCAGCATGCCGAACTTGAAGTCTACGCCAGACGTGTCCGACGGCACCAAGCCCACGTAGGCCTTCACCACCGCGACTTGGCCTTGCTCCACCACCAACATCGGAACTTTTTCAACCCGCACGAGAAACGGGTTCAAAACATAGGCACCGTAGAGCAGAGGGTCATGCTGCAAGCCGATTCGGCCGCCATGGTCCAGAAAGCCCTGGAAGTCCTGATAGTTGTTGTGCAGCTCGTTCTTATTGCTGAACAAACGCTCAATCATCTCGGCGTCGCTGGCTGAACCATTCCGCTCCATCTCCGCGATATCTTCAAACTGGCCCAGGCGATTGGCGATGTCACCAGACGAGAGCGGATTGCCCTCCAGAGTGGATACAATGCCCACCATATCGGCCTGCGAGTTCGCGTCTCGCGCGATGCGAACCACTTCAAGATCGGCATGCGTCAACCCGAACGACATCGGCGTCAAAGGCTGTTGCCGGTGCAACTCTTCGGACACAGGCCGGCCGAAAACACGGTCGCGCGTAATCACCAAGAACGCAATCGGGTGCAGCGGTAGCGTCGTACCCGGCCCCAGCACCGGGCGCTGTACGCCCTTCTGGCCACCGTCATTCACAAACGCATCGAGTTCTGAAAACTGGCCGAACGTCGGCTTGTAGATCGCGCTCTTCGCGCCCGTCGGCAACGGCTCGCCCACCTGCGCAATCACCACGCCAATTTGGCCCGCCGGCACCTGCACCCACGGATACTTCTCCACCGCATACATGGGCCAAAGCTTAAACCGCAGCCCCGGCATTAACAGTTCCGACTCATATCCCGCCTCGCCCGCAAAGGCGATCACGTTGTCGTTATCCAACTTCTTCGCGGAGTATCTCCGCGTCACCAGACCCACTTCCGTAGGTCCAATCTTGTGCATCGAAAGCAGCGAAATCACAGCCGCCGCCGCGGTCGCAATCAGTAGCGACAGCAAAAAGGCAATCAACATGGAAGGCTCCTATGGATCGTTGCCGCCCTGTCCTCCCCGGCGGCGCCGTACATTCCGAGCCCCAGTAATTGCTCGATCCACTTGCGATGTTACTCCTGTTTCAACCCTCCGCAACAGAAATCGGAGGCCGATTCACCGATTTTATGGCGAGATCTGCGAGACTCGAACTAGACTTATGGCGCTTCTCCCCCGTACCCCGGCCCACCCTCTGCGCACCGCTGGCAAGGTCATGCTCTTCAGTGGCGTCTTCTTCGTCGGCGTCGCCATGCTCGGTGCCTGGAAGCCCTACTACCAGCTCCAGCAAGCCCCCCGCGTCCGCGCCAAGGTGCTCAAGAACGACATCGGCTATAAGACCGCCACCGGCTTCGCCTTCCAGCTCCAGCTCAGCTATCTCTCTGACGGCGGCGAACAGCGCACCCAGCTGACAACGCCCGTCCAGGCAGCCTCGGAAGACGAAGCCCGCCGCAAATATCGCGGCGCGGCCATCGTCGTCGGCCAGGAGTACGACTTCCCCGTCGACCCCGACGACCCCACCCGCGTCCTTCCCTTCCTCGGTTACAACTGGCGCACCTTCGGCCAATACCTCATCAGCGCCATCGGTGGGTTCATCGCTTTCGGCGTCGGCATGTACCTAGCCAAACAGGGCCAAGCTCTCCAGAAGAAGCCCCAAATCTAGCGGCCCGAACTCCCGAAGCCACCCTCGCCCCGCGCGGTCTCGCTCAAGTCGGTCTCGACCAGCTCCACGCCCTCGTACTTCGCAATCACCATCTGCGCGATCCGGTCGCCCTTGGTAATTGCGTACGCAGCTTTCCCTAGGTTCAATAGAATCACTTTCACCTCGCCCCGATACCCCGGATCAATCGTCCCCGGGCTATTCGGAACCGTAATCGCGTGCTTGAACGCTAGGCCACTCCTCGGCCGCACCTGCGCCTCATACCCCGGCGGCAGTTCGATCGATAGCCCCGTTGCCACCGCTTGCGGAACCCCCGGTTCCAGCACCGCATCCACCACCGAGCACAAATCCATCCCCGCGTCCTCCAGCGGACCGTGGGCATACGCCGGCAAAACCGCATCGGGAACAAGCCTTCTGACTTTGAGTTGCATCATAATGAAGTATTCAGTATGCCAGCCCCTCCCCCGGAACGCCGCATTCTTTCGGTCGCGCCTCTCGCTCCGGAAAAGAGCGCGTACGCCCTCGCCCGCTACAGCCGCTCGGCTGACTCCATCGTTGACTCTCTCGCCTGGGTGAAAACGCACGATTCCTCGAAGTTCCTCGAAAGCTTCTATTTCCAATACGGTCACGCCTCTATCGCCGACCTCGGCCATCTCACCTTCTGCCTCGAAGGCATCTCCGAACTCGCCGCCGCCGAAGTCGAAGACGAACAGCTCTGGGACGGTCAAGCCAAGTCTTCCCGCTATCAGGACTTCGGCAAAACCGGTTTCGTGGTTCCCCCAGAGCTCAACGACGTCGAGTGCACCCAGTTCCTCGCGGCCGGCGAGACACTGCTCGCCGCTTACCGCCTCGTCCACGATGCCGCCTTCGCTCATCTGGCCACTCAACTCCCCCGCCCCGAGGAGATGAAGACCGACGTCTACCAGCGCAACATCGCCGCCCGCGCCTTTGACGTCGCCCGCTACCTCCTCTTCTGGGCCGTGCCCACCAACGTCGGCCAAGTTACCAGCATTCGAACCCTCGAAAAGCAGATCCGCCGTCTCAAGGCCTCGCCGTACGCTGAACTCCGCGCCATCGGCACCGAGATCGCCGCCGCCTGCGCCGCCCCCCCCGCCTGCCGCTGGGACGACTCCCAAACCGAACCCCTCGCTCCCACCCTCGCCAGATATTGCGACCCCGACGCCCACCTGGCACAGTCCTCCGCCGACCTCCGCCTCTGGGCCCAACAGAACCTTCCTCCCGCCCTGCCCCCCGGCCCAGACATCGACCTCTTCAAGCCCCACGAGACCGCCGCCGAGATCGCCGCCACGCTGCTTTACCCTGTTACCAACTGGCCCTTCCGAGCGCTCTACGAATGGGCCGCCGACCACCCCGCGCTCCGCCAAGAGGTCATCGAGACCGCCGTCCGCTCTCGGACCAAGCACGACGATCTCCTGCGCGGCTTCCGCGGCGGCCTCTACTGCTACGACATCGTCATGGACGTTGGCGCCTACCGCGATTTCCATCGCCACCGCCGCTGCCAACAGTTCCGTCAGGACTACAGCGGCCAACTCGGCTTCGAAACCCCGAAGGTCATCACCGAAGCAGGCCTCACGGTCGAGTACACCGCCGCCATGGACCACGCCATCGCCACCATGCGACTGCTCCCCAGCCCGGCGAACGAATACTTGCTGCCCTTCGGAGCCCGCAGCCGATTCCTCTTCAAGATGGATTTCGCCGAAGCGGAGTATATCTGCCGCGTCCGTAGCGGCGTCAAAGGCCATTTCAGCTATCGCGCCATCGCCTGGCAGATGAAGGAAGCCATGGAGCGCCTCGAACCCGAACTCGGTCGGCTCCTTTCCGGCACCCCCCCATGGATCGAAGACCCCCTCAAGCGCTAGCCCTTCTCTTCCTGGCTCTCCCCGCCCTCGCCCGCGACGAGAAGTCCCTCCACGCCCAATGGGTTTTCCACTCCGACCCCACCAACTGCGCCGACCCCGCCCGCTCCGATAAGCGTTGGAGCGCCACCGCGATACCTGACGTGACCCCGGGCTGCTACCGCAAACGTTTCACCGTCACAGCGGGAAGCCGCTTCTCCCTCGAATTCGACGGACCGCCGCCCGCCGAAATCTTCCTCAATGGCCAACCGCTCGCCCCGCCCTACGACCTCCCCCTCAAACTCAACCAAGAGAACCTCCTCGCCATCATCACCCCCGCTGGTCTCTCCACCCCTCTTCGCTTAGTCAAGGACGCCAGCCCCGTTCCGGTCCCCTCCCCAAAACCTGGTAACCTCCGCCTCAGCTCTCCGCCCGGCCCATTTCCTGCTGACCGAACCGGCTTCGCCGTCGTCTCCGCGAATCGCGATGTCCCCCTTACTTGGTCCGTCCGCGGCCAGGGCCGACTCGTGGGTCCCGGGGCGTTTGGCCGAGTGAACATGGTCCGGTCCAACGGTACCGCCGGCAAGGTCACCATCACCGCCACCACCGCCGAAGGCGAATCCGCCTCCCTCGATCTCTGGTCCACCGCCGTCCCCCTCGGCAACAGTTGGCTTCGCGAACCTTCTCGTTAAAAAGTACTTGACAGCTGCCGAATTTCAGCTATTCTGAGAAAGGCGAAGAAAGGGCGAAACTAATATGTTTGCAAAAAAAACGGCAGTGAGTAGCGAAAGTTCCCTTGTTGGGGACACTATGGTGAGGGGCTCCCATTCGAGCCTGCGACAGGATAACCTCATGCTGGACGATAAAGAAAAAGTACGGGCGCTGCAAGCCACCCTCGCAGCGATCGAGAAACAGTTCGGAAAAGGGTCGGTGCTTCGGCTCGGCTCCAAAGATTCGATAGCGCCGGTGCAGGTGATCCCTTCGGGCTCCATCTCCCTCGACCACGCCCTCGGCGTCGGCGGCTTCCCGCGCGGCCGCATTATCGAAGTGTTCGGCCCAGAATCGTCTGGTAAGACGACGATCGCGCTCCAGGTGATTGCCGAAGCGCAGAAGGCCGGCGGCGTCGCCGCCTTCGTCGACGTTGAACACGCCCTCGACCCGGGCTACGCCCGCAAACTGGGCGTCGACATCGACAATCTGCTCGTCTCTCAGCCTGACTTCGCCGAGCAGGCGCTCGAGATCACCAACACGTTGATCCAGTCCGGCTCGATTGACGTCCTCGTGGTCGACTCCGTCGCCGCGCTCGTCCCGAAAGCCGAACTCGATGGCGAAATGGGTGACTCTTTCGTCGGTGTTCACGCCCGTCTCATGAGCCAGGCGATGCGCAAACTCACCGGCGTCGTCTCCAAATCCAACACCTGCCTTATCTTCATCAACCAAATCCGCGAGAAGATCGGCGTCATGTTCGGCAGCCCCGAAACCACCACCGGTGGCCGCGCGCTGAAATTCTACTCCAGTGTTCGCCTCGACATCCGCCGCATCGGCGCTCTCAAAGAAGGCGAAGAAGTTATCGGCAACCGGACGAAGGTGAAGGTCGTGAAGAACAAGTGCGCCCCGCCCTTCCGCGAGGCCGAGTTCGACATCATCTACGGCCAAGGCATCTCCCGGGAAGGCGATCTTATCGATCTTGCCGTCACCAATACAGTGGTTGAGAAGTCCGGCTCCTGGTACAGCTACAAGGGCGACCGCATCGGCCAGGGCCGTGACAATGCCCGCCAGTTCATCAAGGACAATCCGGATTTCTTCCGGCGCATCGATATCGAACTTCGCGACAAACTCGGTCTGGCCCAGGTCCCCGTTATGGGTGAGCCTGAAAAGGCAGCGGCGGCTACCAACAAGAAGTAAGCAAGTGTGCGGTTTCGAACACTAAGCTTCGAAACCGCACATCGCTCCAGTTCTGGGCTACGTGATTCTGGCAGCATTATCAGCAACTTAGAGAGTGGAACCGGGACTGCATCCTGGTACAGCATGCAGTCCCCGAAACCACTCTCTTTTTACTTGCTGATCGCCTTCACCGTCACGATGGGGTTCTCACTTCTGCACAACTTCAGTCTTGGCCAAGTCCGCCTGGACAATCCGAACTACAGTTTCGAGCAAGGCCGCCCGCGGATACCGAGTTTTGTCCATGTTGTTCCGAATCGTGGAATCCGGCGATTTGTCGAACGGCAAAGCCACCGCGAAGTGGTCCCCTTTCGCTACACCCAAATACTTGCTGCCGGGAATGATCGCGTCCTGACGCGTCAGTTGACCGTCATGGAACGGATCGAAAGCATTCATCAGCATCCACGTCTGCAAGAGGGCCTTCGACGTATTCTCCTTGGCGCTTGCGGCTACCACGGAATAGGTCGGGACGACGGGATTGGGGAATGACGCTAGAAACGCCTGGCGCACCGCCTTTCCTAAGCTCTTAAAGCCCGTCGACATATCGCCTTGGCAGGTCTTGAATTTGAACTGCTGAATCCACCGGTCAGCTTGCCCCGGCATCGCGTCCGCGATCGGCGACCCCCCGCTGGCCCCCGCCACGCTTACAAACGCCGCCACCTTGTCCCCCAACTTCTCTCGCGCAAGCGCCTCTTGAATGTCCGGCGTGCCCTTGCTATACCCCACCAGAATCCATTTCCGCTGATCGGTTTTCCAACTGTCTTCAATGTACTTCGCGATCACTTTGGCGTTCACCTCCGCCGCATCGTTGGCCACCTGTAGCAACTCGGCCGTCACCCCGTACTGCTTCCGCAACGCCTGGATCCCCTCGTCGAACGCCGGGCTCTCCGCAAAGCAAGAGCTCATGAACCCCGGCACCACCAGTACTCGATATTGCTTCGTCACCGGAGCTAATTTCACGTCCATCTTCCCCGGTTTCTCAATCCAGTCCTTACATCCGCCCCAAGCCCCTGTATCTGGATTGTTTTGCACCAGCACGCTACAAAACGTGTCACTGAATACGTCAGTTGCATCCTGCTCGTCGTTTTGCATGTAGATCACCAGCGTCCGGCCGTCCGAAAAGAACTCCTGTCCATGCGCAGTCTTTGCCTTCAACAATGGCGTCTTAACGGTCAAATACTCTCGCTCCGCAACCTGCCCCGTATCCGCCAAGCTCTGTGCGATGAAATCCCGTTCCTTGTCCGTGTCCGAATCAATCTTATGCGTCAGCTTTCCGTTCCGCTGATCTCTATCAAATCCCACGTCGTGCGTTCCCGCTCCCGCCCATACCGTTCGGCCCCCCACCGTAAAGGGTGCCTTCCAAATCCGAAAATGATGTCGAGAAGCGATTACTTTCAGCGGGTCGGCGTGCGCCCATCCATAGTCCTGCGGTCGCTCAAACAGGTACAGCTCGCTCATCGGAATCGTCAGGTAAGCCTGCTTCGAAAAGCTGGCCAACGCCCCCCGCAGAATCGTGTCCTTTATGGTGCGATCCACCGTCACCCAATCAGCCGCCCGCAGCGCCGCCACCACCTGCACCTCGCTGCCGACGATCATGAAATTTACCCGATCTCCCGGGGTACCGTCTTTATCGCCCACCCGAATCGGCACCGCATTCAGCTGTTCGTCCGTCATCCTGACGATCGGTAGGGGAGCCCGCTGCTTGGTCGGATCGGCCGCCACCCGCTCGAGCTTCACGACAAACGCTCCATCCGCCGAGTCTGTCGCGGCGTAATTCACCCCTAAGAACAGTCGACCCTTTACAATCACGCGTCGCTCTCCCTGGGCTCCTATCAAGAACGGTCGATTGGTCTCGTTAGCCCCAATCCGACCTACCAAGGCACCGCGCTTTCCGTCGGCCACCGGGAAGGCCTTAATCATATCCAGCCAGGTCCGCGCCGTACCGTCCGGAGCCACTTCGCTACCGTTCCATCGAAGGGAGCCCGTTGTCGTGAACCGCAGCGTCTCCCCCGCCTCAACGTCGATTCCTGTGTCGGTCCATTGCTTAGCGCCCGACACTGTAATCTCCGTCTGTTTAAGGCCCGGCTTCGAGGAGGCAACCGAAACGGGCTTCACCGCATCATAGCGGCTGTTCGGCACCTGTGCCACGCCCACCGCCGACACCGCCATACTCAAAAAGAATAAGGATTTCATCGAACCGCCTCCAAAATAGCGTTGGCCAACTCAGGCGGTGCCAGAATCAATCCCTTGATCGCCGCCCACAAAACTGGATCGGCCTCCATTCTGGCATGACCGCCGCCAAAAATGCGACGCATACTCAACTCCGGCAGCGGATAAGGAACCCACACCGGGTAGTGAAATCGGATATTCCCCAGGATCTTCGTCCGCCGCGAATCCATCGCTTGAATATAGTCCTGACCTCGAACGGTCAATATCTCGCGCTGGTAAAAGTTTGCCGCCCGTTTTACATTCGGAGGGATCCAACCGTCCCGCAGCGAAACGCTGTCGATCTGGACTGTTAACTCCACCGGCACCCCAATCTTCCGTAGATCGCGAGCCAGTCGCAACACCTCGCCCCCACCCAGACTCTGCCCATACAGAACGATTCTCAACCGCTCTCGCTCCTCCGGATCAATCTTCCGGTTCTTGTTCGCGTCCAACGCCAAGACTACCAGCCGCTTCGCTTCCCTATGCCGATGGTGTTCCAAGGTCTCGACATGGACGTTCGAAAGCTTCATCCGGCGAATCTCCAGCGCCATTCGCCGCACGCCCCGGTCCGGATCATCCCAATGGTCGAATGCGCCCGTAAATCCCAAAATTAGCGTCCCACGATCTGGCATCGGTGCCGGAACGGAAAAATCACCCATCGATTGCGCCACTGCACCCACGCACCAAACGACCAGACAGAAAACAACCTTTAGGAGCATCCGTGTCTCATAGATGTCGCCACCAATCCCAACGTTTCGCTTAACTCGCGATCACAGCCGTTCCCGATACCGAAACCATCAGCATCCCTCCCCCCGACCCCACCTGAATCGTCTCGTAGTCGAGATCAATTCCAATAACCGCATTCGCTCCCATCTGTTTCGCCTGATCGCTCATCTCGCCCATCGCGATGTCCTTCGCCTTCCGCAGCTCAGCCTCGTAGGCTCCGGATCGACCTCCGACGATATCGGTGATCTTCGCAAAGAAATCCCGGAAGATGTTCGCCCCCAGAATTGCCTCCCCGGTTACAATTCCCAGATATTGAATCTGTCGTCCTTCCAGTGTCGACGTCGTAGAAAGCAGCATGTGTTCTAATTCTTCCTTAGTAATGGTTCTAACACAGGCAACACAACTCGTTCGGCCACCAGCCTGCAGCCCTCAGCCGTAGGGTGGATCTGGTCCTGCTGCATCAGCGCCGGCACGGTCGCCACCCCCTCTAGAAAAAACTGGATGCGCGGAATCTTGTGCTTCCTAGCCAAAGCCGGATACATCTGCTCAAACTCGCGAATGTAATCCGGTCCGTAGTTGCGAGGCAACGTAATCCCCGCCAGCACCACCTGCGCCCCGGCCGCCTTGAACTGTCGAATCATTCGATCCATGTTCTCTTTGCTCATCGCCACCGGCAACCCACGCAGCCCGTCGTTCCCGCCTAGCTCCAGAATCACAATCGCCGGCTTTTCCGCCAGCGCCAGGGGGATCCGCTCCACTCCGCCGCTCGTCGTGTCCCCGCTAATTCCCTGATTCACCACCCGATACCGATACCCCTTGGCGTCCAGCGCTTTCTGCAGATAATCTGGATACGACTCCCCCGCCTCCAGCCCATAACCAGCGCTCAAGCTGTCTCCAAACGCCACGATCACCGGTCGATCATCGCGCTTGGTCTCCTTTTTCGGGGCCGGGGTCTCCACGGGAGTCGGCGTCACAGCCGGCTCCGGCGGCTTACCGCAACTGGCCAGCATCACCACAAGCGTTACAAGGAAAATGCGCATCTAATGCCATAATAAGGCTTGGCGACCACAGAAGCTCTCCCCGATTCGCCCGCCATTCGTGTGCGCGGCCTTACCAAGTCCATCACCACTCCTTCCCACCGGGTGGATATTTTGCGCGGCTTGGATTTCGATGTTCCCCGGGGCCAGTTCAT
This sequence comes from Acidobacteriota bacterium, assembly GCA_031412835.1. Lineage (GTDB taxonomy): Bacteria > Acidobacteriota > Terriglobia > Bryobacterales > Bryobacteraceae. Next base: position 11,672 of record JANODS010001483.1, read on the forward strand.
CGCGATCATGGGACCTTCCGGTAGCGGCAAGAGTACCCTCTTGGGCCTCTTAGCCGGCCTCGACAACCCCACCGCCGGCAGCATTCTCCTCGACGACGAAGAGATCGTCGGCCTCTCGGAAGACGCTCTCGCCCTCCTCCGTGGCCGCAAGCTCGGCTTCGTCTTCCAAAGCTATCAGCTCATCCCCACCCTCACCGCCGAAGAAAACGTCCTTCTCCCCGCCGAACTCTCCGGAGCCTCCGGTAACCCTGCCCTCCGCGCCAAAGAGCTCCTCGACAGCGTCGGCCTCGCCGAACGCCGCGACCACTATCCCGTACAACTCTCCGGCGGCGAACAACAGCGCGTCGCCCTCGCCCGCGCCTTCATGCTCGCGCCCCCCATCCTGATGGCCGACGAGCCCACCGGCAACCTTGATTCCACCAACGGGCAACACGTCCTCGAACTCCTCCTCACCATGAACCGCCAGGAGAAGACCACCCTCGTCCTTGTCACCCACGATACCCAACTTGCCTCCCGCGCTGACCGCCGCCTCATCCTACGCGACGGCGTCATCGTCACCGACGAGCTAGGCGCGTCCAATGACTAGCGGTCTCTCTTACGCCACCGCCCTCAAAATCGCGTGGCGCGAATCCCGCTCCTCCGCCTCCCGTTTCCTCTTCGTCATTCTCGCCGTCGCCATCGGCACCGGCTCCCTCACCGGCGTCCGCGGTTTCTCCCGTTCTTTTCGATCCATGCTCCTCAAGGACGCCCGTACCCTAATGGCGGCCGATCTCTCCGTGCGCGTCTTCGAGCTCCCCACCGATGCCCAACTCGCCGCCTTCCAGAAGTGGGAAGCTCAGGGCCTCGAACGGACCTGGATCACCGAAACCGTTTCCATGCTCTCCGGAGCCAACGTGGCCGTGCCCCAGTTGATCGCCGTCAAAGCTGTCAATCCCCTCCAGTACCCCTTCTACGGTGCCGTTACTACTGTCTCTGGAATGTCCCTCGCCGAAACCCTCGCCGGTGATGGCGTCGGGGTGTCCGACGATCTCCTCACCCGTACCGGCCTCCAACTCGGTTCCGTCGTCCGCGTCGGCTCCCAAGACTTCAAAATTCGCTCCGTCCTCGCCCAGGAACCAGACCGCATGAGCGGATCCATCAACGTCGGCCCCCGGGTCATGATGTCCCGCGACAACCTCGAAAAGACTGGCCTCACCCAACTCGGCAGCCGCGCCAGCCAACGCCATCTCTTCCGCTTCCCCCCCGTTAAGGCCGACGCGATGATCCAAATTGTCCGCGACGATCTCAAAATCGCCTTCCCCGACGCCGTCATCGCTGACTACCGCGAAACCCACCCCCTCATCACCCGCGGCCTCAACAACGCCACCACGTTCCTCAGCCTCGTCTCCCTCATCGCCCTCGTCGTCGGGGCCCTCGGGGTCGCTATGGCCATGCAGTCCCACCTCCAAACCAAGCTCGATTCCATCGCCATCATCAAGGCCCTCGGCGGCCGGTCCTCTCACATTCTCCGCATCTACCTCTCCCAAACTCTCGTCCTCGCTCTCGCCGGCGGAGCCATCGGCCTCGTCATCGGAATCCTGGTCCAGTTCCTTTTCCCCATTCTCATCTCCAAATTCTTCCCCGTCACCCCCGTCATGGATTTCGATTGGTTCTCCGTTCTCGAAGGCCTCGGGCTCGCGCTTCTCTCCACGCTTCTGTTCACCTTGCCCACCCTCCTCGGCATCCGTCAGATCCGTCCCATCGTCATCCTCCGCCGCGATATGGAAGGCGAGCCCCCTCCCGTCGGGCAACGGTGGAAGCAATGGCGTGCCTCCGCCGCGGCCGGGCTGTTCATCCTCATCGGCATGATCGGCATGGCCACTGTCCTCATCGACGCCAGTTGGAAGGACGCCTTCAAAGTCAGCGCCTGGTTCGTCGGCGGTCTCGCCGTCGCCCTGCTCCTGCTTTCCGGCCTCAGTTGGCTCCTCCTCCGCGGCCTTCGTCTGCTTCTCCGGGCCCCCGGCCGCAAGGTCCCTGCCGCCATTCGCCACGGCCTGGCCAATCTCTACCGCCCCGGCAACCACGCCGAAGCGGTCCTGGTCGCCCTGGGCGTCGGCGTCATGTTCACTCTCACCGTTTACCTTTTGCAAAGCTCTCTATTGGGCCAGATCGCCGCCAGCGCCCCCCCGGGCATGCCCAACGTCTTCCTCATCAACATCACCGATCACGACCGTCTCGCGGTCAAGTCGTTCCTCGAAAAGGGCCCGGGCGTCGAAGGAGACGTCCTCGTCTCCGCCACCGCCAGCGGTCGAATCAAACTGATCGATGGCCGACAGATTGAAGACATCGCGAAAGAAGGGCCCGTGAAGCGTTACCTCCGCGCCCGCAGCCTCACGTGGAACGCTGAGATGCCCAAGCAGACTGAAGTCGTCCAAGGGGCTTGGTGGAAGACATGGTCCCCTGATCGCCCCGAAATCGCCGTCATCGCCGAAACTGCTCGGCTACTCGGTCTCAAAATCGGGTCCGTCATCGATTGGGAACTCGCCGGCCGCCGCATCCCCACGCGCGTTGTCGCCATCTACCGCAACGAAGCCGTCGGCCCCGGCTCCGGCACCGAGTTCATCACCAGCCCGGATACCCTTCGCCAAGTGCCCATGCTTTACTTCGGCGCGGCTCGCGTTCGTCCCGCCCTCATCGCCGAGCTCCAAAAGCAGTCCTTCGCCAAATTTCCCGCCATCACGGTTATCAACCTCGCCGACGTCCTTGAGCGCGTGCAGGAGGTCATTGACCAAGTCGCCCTCGTCGTCCGCTCCATCTCGGCCTTTTCTATCCTCGCTGGCATGATCATCCTCGCCTCCAGCGTCGCCGGCTCTCGGGTCCGCCGGGTTCGCGAGGTGGTGATCCTCAAGACTCTCGGTGCCACCCGCCGACGCATCGCCCGCACGTTTACGGTCGAATTCTTCCTGCTCGGTGCCGTCGCCGGGCTTATGGGCAGCCTCCTAGCCAGCGCCTTTGCCAATCTTCTGCTCACCCGTCTGCTCGACGCTAAGTTCGTCTTCTCGCCCTGGCCTAACTTATTCGCCGTCGTCGCCAGCGCTCTCATCGCCGTCGCGGCCGGCTGGCTGGCCAGCTTTCGGATTTTGGGCCAGAAACCGTTGGAAATTCTCAGAAATGAGTAGTTAGGGCGTATGGTAAAATTCAAAAGATGGTGAGCGCAATGAGTTACGACATTACCCACATTCTGCCGGCCTACAACGAAGCGGGACGCATCCGCGAAACGGTAGACCAAGCAGTTGCCTATTTCGCTGCCAAAGAGTGGAATGCGCAGATCATTGTCTCCGCCGACGGCGATGATGGGACACGAGAAATCGTCCGGGAAATGGCGAAATCCAATCCGAATATTTTGTGTATTGGAGAGAATGCGCGTCGGGGCAAAGGGCGGGGCATCCGCGATGCCGTGGCCCTCGCCGAAGGTCGTTACGTCGGTTTCGCCGATGCCGATAACAAAGTCCCGATCCGTGATTTCGAGACCGTCCTCCCCTGGCTCGACAAGGGTATCGAGGTCGTCATCGGTTCGAGGGCGCTGGCTACGACGAGCATCGAAAAGAAGCAACCTCTCTACCGCCAGATCGGCGGGAAGAGTTTTCGCTACGTGATGCGAGCCCTCACCGGGCTCTCTGTCGGCGATACCCAGTGCGGCTTTAAATTCTTCCCCTTGCACGTCGCAAAGGCTCTCTTCTCTCTCCAACAAGTGGACGGATACATGTACGATGTCGAAATTCTCGTCATCGCAACCCGCCTGGGATACCGGATTCAGGAAGTGCCCGTCCATTGGCGCGACGATGGCGACAGCCGTCTCGATCTCGTCAGCGGAAACATCCGCAACATGCGCGATATCTTGAGAACTTCGCGTTTACACCGAAAGCTCAGCCCGGCCTCCGCGCCGCAGGCAGCTAGAACAGTCGCGCAATTGCGCTAAATAGGGATGGTAAGTCATTGCGATTTTTAGTCACCGGAGCCGCTGGATTCATCGGCAGTAACGTCGTCGACCGCTTGCTCGCCGACGGCCACGATGTGGTCGGATTCGATAGCTACGTCACCGGCCAACGCGAGTTCCTCACGGGCGCTTTCGCCTCTCCCAATTTCCGCTTGATCGAAGGCGATCTCTTCGACCTTACGAGCGTCGTTGAAGCCTGCGAGGGGATCGACACCGTCATCCACTTCGCCGCCAACGCCGACGTTCGCTTCGGAACCGACCACCCCCGGCGCGACCTCGACCAAAACGTCATCGTCACCTGGAACGTCCTCGAAGGCATGCGCCGCAACGGCGTCAAAACCATCGCCTTCTCCAGCACCGGCTCGGTTTACGGCGTCGCCCCGCGCATTCCCACTCCCGAAGACTGCCCCCTCCCCATCCAAACCTCCCTCTACGGTGCCTCCAAGTTAGCCGCCGAAGGCTTCATCTCCGCCTACGCCGAAGGCTTCGGCGTCCGCGCCATCATTTTCCGCTTCGTCTCCATCCTGGGTGAACGGTACACCCACGGCCACGTCTTCGATTTCTACAAGCAGCTCCTGGAACATCCCGACCACCTCCGTGTTCTTGGCGATGGTTCCCAGCGCAAAGGCTACCTTTACGTCCAGGACTGCGTCGACGCCATCATGATCGCCCTCGACAAATCGGACGAAAAAGTCGGCATCTTCAACCTTGGCGTCCCCGGCTACTGCCAACTCACGGACTCCATCGGCTGGATCTCGAACCAACTCGGCCTCAACCCCCGCCTCGAATACACCGGCGGCAAGCAGGGCTGGATCGGCGATAACCCCTTCATCTTCCTCGATTGCTGGAAAATGTGCAGCCTCGGCTGGCAGCCGAAACTTTCCATCGAAGCGGCCGTCCGCCGCACCGTCGACTACCTCCAAGCCAACAAATGGGTCCTCGAACGGCGTCCCTAACATCGATATCGGCATGACCCCGGACCAACGGGAGCGCTATTCCCGGCAAATCCTCTTCTCCCCCATTGGTGAAGCAGGTCAAGAGCGCCTTCTCTCTTCCCGCGTCGCCATCGTCGGCTGCGGGGCCCTCGGCTCCTTCCACGCCGCCGCCCTTGCTCGCGCCGGCGTTGGTACGCTACGTCTGATTGATCGCGACTATGTCGAACCCTCCAACCTCCAACGCCAATGGCTATACGATGAGGCCGACGCCGCTGAAGCCCTTCCCAAGGCCGCGGCAGCCGCCCGCGCCATCGCCCGCTTCAACTCCGGAATCACCGTCCAACCCCTCGTCGCCGACCTCACCCCCGCTACCGCCGACGACCTCCTCGCCGACGTCGACCTCATCCTCGACGGTACCGACAACTTCGAAACCCGCTACCTCATCAACGATTTCGCCCTCTCCAACAATGTCCCCTGGATCTACGGTGCCGCCGTCGGCAGCTACGGCCTCACCATGCCCATCATCCCCGGCCAAACCTGCTGCCTGCAATGTGTCTACCCTGCCCCGCCCTCCGGTGCGCAACCCACCTGCGAAACCGACGGCGTCCTCGCGGCAATCACTACCGCCATCGGCGCGCTCCAAGTCGGCATGGCCATCAAACTTCTCACCGGCTCCGCCCCCGCCTCCAAAATTACCACTCTCGACATCTGGCACACCGCCCTCCGTCAGATCGACCAACCCCCGCCCGATCCTGACTGCCCCGCCTGCGGTCGCCGCGAGTTCATCTACCTCAATGGCGAACGCCGCGCCCCCATCAGCCTCTGCGGCCGCAACGCCGTTCAAATCCATGAACGCAACCGTCCGATCAACCTCCCCGAACTCGCTGCCCGCCTCGAACGCCTCGGCACTGTCCGCCAAAACGATTTCGCGCTCCGCTTCTTCCTCCCCCCCTACGAGCTCACCATCTTCGCCGACGGTCGCGCCATCATAAAAGGAA
>JANODS010001484.1:0-3077 GCA_031412835.1 Acidobacteriota bacterium
GAGTTCTGGCTGGACCTGGGCGGGTGGAGCGACTATGGCTTCGAGGTCGCGGTTCGGGCGGTAGCGGCGCAGATGTTTGAGTTGACGCGTTTGGGGATCAATGTGCGCTTAAAGACGCAGGCGCGGGAGTTGGCGGTTCCGGTCGAGACCGATATTTATGGGGTGCTTGGGTATTTGGCGGTGGTGGTGGCGGACGCTCTGGCGCGGCCCTTGAGCGAAGATGACCAACCGGAGGATGCGCTGGTGCTTTACTATGCCTGCGATGTGGGGCGGGTGCCAGAGGGGCTGCGGGAGCGGGCGATCACGAACCTCGAGTGGACGATTTTGGGCTGAGAGTCTGGTATGATTTTCGGCTATGAACCTTTGGAATACTCGGGCACTGGGATTGGCGTTGGCTGGACTGGCGGGAGCGTTGGCTTGGAGCCAGTTGCCACCGCCGCAGCCGCTGACCCTGATCAAGATTACGGACGATTTGCATGTGCTGGAGGGCTCTGGCGGTAACGTGGCGTTGTTGACGACGAGCGAGGGGACGATCATCGTGGACGACAAGTTTGCGCCAAACGTGCCGCAGATCTACGAGGCGGCGAAGAAGCTGAGCGATAAGCCTATACGCTACCTGTTGAACACGCATCACCATGGGGACCACACAGGCGGCAATGCGGGGATGATGGCGAAGGAGCCGGTGGAGATTCTGGCTCATGCGAACGCGCGGGATCGGATGATAAAGAACGCCATGCCGGGGATTCCACGGGTTGGGTATCGGGATGCGGTTACGGTGGGACTGGGCGGGTCGGAGGTGCGCGCGATGCATTTCGGGCGGGGTCATACGGACGGCGACGCGGTGATGTTTTTGCCGAAGCATCGAGTGGTCCATATGGGTGATCTGTTCTCGGTGGCGGGACCGCTGATCGATTATGCGAACGGCGGGTCGGCGATTGAATGGACGAAGACGCTGGATGGCGCGTTGGCGCTGGATTTTGACACGGTGATTCCAGGCCACGGGCCGATTTTGAAAAAGGCCGACTTGCGCGAGTATCGGAACAAGATTATTTCGATGGTGACGCAGATGCGTGAGTTGCGATCCAAAGGGCTTTCGAAGGACGATGCCGTGAAGGCGTTTGACGCTAAGCCGATGGGCTGGGAGTCGAACAAAATGCTGCCGGCGCGGGTGTTGCCGGGTCTGTATGACGAGGTTGGGAAGTGAGAATGTGGCTGCTGGGTTTGGTGTCGACGTTGGCGTTAGCGGCGGCACCGGCCTGGACGCCACTGTTTGATGGCAAGAGTTTGCGGGGCTGGAAGCAGTGCAATGGCAGCGCTTCTTACAAAGTGGAAAAGGGAGTGATTGTTGGCACGACGGCGGAAGGCAGTCCGAATTCGTTTCTCTGCACAGAGAAGAGCTACGGCGACTTCGTGTTGGAATTTGAAGTTCAGGTGGATTCGCGGCTGAATTCGGGCGTGCAGATCCGGTCGCATCAGAACGCCGAGGGTCGGGTATACGGCTACCAGGTGGAAATCGCCAGCGAGAAGTCAGGCGTAGCGGGCGGGATCTACGACGAGGCGCGGCGGGGTTGGCTGGCCAATATTGCGCAGGATCCGGCGGCGAGCAAGGCGTTCAAAGACAACCAGTGGAACAAGTATCGGGTGGAAGCGATGGGCGACCACATGAAGGTTACGGTGAACGGGGTGACCGCGGCTGACTTGGTGGATTCAGTGGATCTGGACGGTTTCATCGCGTTGCAGGTACATTCGTTTCAGGGCGATCATCCGGCGCAGGTGCGGTGGCGGAACCTGCGGGTTCTGGACTTGGGCAAGCATACTTGGCAGCCGTTAGGTGATGGGAAGACGATGGCGGGCTGGGTGAAAAATGGCGGGGGGGAGTGGACGGTGACGAATGGCGTCTTCGCCGGGCGGGTGACGCCGGACGAGCAGAAACGCGGGTTTCTGATTTGGAACGAGGAGTGGAAGGATTTTACCGTGCGGATGCAATACAAGATTGTGCAGGGCAACAGTGGCGTGTTTTTCCGGATGGGCGATCCGGATAACGGCACCGACGTGAACAAGATGGGCTTCGAGGTGGAGGTGGACCCGACGCGGGATGCCGGGAGTTTGCAGGAGCCTGGGCGGGGCGCTCGGGGCTGGATTCTGCATACGGGGCCGGCGGAAAAGATGGACTATTTTCGGCCGAATGAGTTCAACACGCTGGAGATCCACGCGCACGGCGGGGACCTGACGATGCACGTGAATGGCGTGAAGACGAGCGAGTTCAAGAACGACCCGGGCCGGAAGACTGGACGGCTGGCGTTGCAGTTGAACCCGCGGAAGGAGCTTGAGGTCTACTTTAAGGATTTCGCGATTCTGGTTCCGGAGCGTTAGCGGCGGCGGCGGAAGTAGGCAAGCGCGGCGAGACCGCCGCTGAAGAGCAGATAGGTGGACGGTTCGGGTACGGCGAAGCCAAACGCGGCGTTGGTCCAATCCCGAGTGGTGGCGTCGTAAAGGCTCGTATGGAGGCCGTAATAGGTGCCAGTGGCATAGGTCCCCGAGCCGCCCGATTGGGGAATCGTGCTGGCGGAGGCGACGCCGATGATGACGTTGTTGAAGAACATGGGACCGCCGGAATCGCCGGCTCCGACGATGCCATATCCCGGAGGCTCAGAGGCCGAGGAGAAGTCTTGCGCAGTGAGTAGCGGGGCGTCGACTTCGCCGGGTAGAATGCCGAAGAGCCGATTCTGGGCGTAGCGGCGGGTTCCGCTACCGAGACCGCCGGACGGGTTCCCGCCGATGCCATAGCCGACCATGTCGATGATGGTGCCGGTCGAGTCGCCGAAGGTGAGTGCGGTGGAGCCATCGGTGATGCCGTAGATGGCCGCGCCGACCGGGGCGGGGGTTGCCAGGCGCAAGATGGCGATGTCGTACTGCTGAATCCCGGCGTTCGGCGAAGGCCGATTTTGGAACCCGTCGTGCACCTGGCTGCTCAAGACGCCGACGGTCGTATTTCCCGTCGCCGTTTGGAAGGTGACGTTCCAACTGGTGGCGGGGGCCACACAATGTCCGGCGGTGAGGATGACGGTGGAGGAGAT
>JANODS010001485.1:0-3080 GCA_031412835.1 Acidobacteriota bacterium
CCCGAATCCTCTGCCCATCAAACAGAAAGAAGAAAAACGTCTGATTCTTCTTAATCGGTCCCCCGATCCGCCCACCGTACTGATTCCGAATCAGCACGTTACGCGGCGAAATCGCGTTCCCCGTCGTCGGGTCGTTCCCCCGCGAGTTATTGAACCAGTTATTCGCGTTCAGTACCGTATTCCGATGCGTCTCAAACAGGCTGCCGCGAATACGATTCGACCCCGACCGGCTCAAAATCTGAATCTGCCCCGACCCCCGCCCATACTCCGCGTCCGCTGGCGATGTAACTACCCGAAACTCCTCCACCTTATCCACCGTTGTCGTAATCGGCGAAGAAACTCCTTGGTTCAACCTCTGATCCTGAATATTCACCCCGTCCAGAGTAATATTCAAAGCCCCCCGGCGAGACCCGCCGAAATTATCTCCCAACAGGCCCGCCTGCGTATAGACCAAACTCAACGCGTCCCGACTCGGCAGCGGCAAATCCAGCACCTGCTGTGCGTTCAGCATCCCGCCCACCGACGAAGTCTCAAATCCCAGCGCCGTATCCGCCGCGGCACGCACCTCCACCACCTCGCTCGTCGATGCCAACTGCATCGGAATGTTCAACCCCTGCCGCGCCCCCACCTCCAACCGCAACCCCGCAATCGTCACCGTCCGAAACCCCGCCCGCTCCGCCGTTATCGAATACAAACCCGGCGAGAGTGCCGGCAAAACGTACGTCCCGCTCTCCCCTGTCTCCACCCGTTTCCCAATTCCCGTGCCCGTATTCTTCGCCGTCACCGCGGCCCCCGGAATCACCGCCCCCGCCGGATCCGTCACAGTGCCCGTCAGCACCGCATCCGTCCCTTGTGCCCAAAGACAAGTCGCCATCCCGAACCCGACCCACAATCTAACCATCCATACAGGATAATGCGATAAGTGATGCTCACTCGCCGCCATCTTCTCGCCCTCGCCGCTTCGCCCCTTCTCGCGCAAGACGAAGCCGATTTTACCCCACTCTTCGACGGCCGAACCCTCAATGGCTGGCACGTCAAGGAAGGCCCCGAATCCGCCTTCGCCGTTGACGACGGCTCCATCCTCGTGACTGAAGCTGGTAACTCCCCCACCTGGCTCGCCACCGACAAAATCTACGAAAGCTTCGACCTCCGCCTCGATTTCCATGTCAAAGGTTGGATCGATTCCGGCATCTACCTCCACGCCCCTGAGCATGGCCCCGCCATCGACTGCGGCTACTGCATCAAGCTTTTCCACAAGAACGACGATCCCCCCAAGCCCGAGTCCATAGGCGGCATCTTCCCCCACATCGCCCCCAAACTGACGAACGTCAAAAGCAAAGGCGAGTGGAACTCACTTCGCGTCGTCTTCGATGGCCCAAGCCTCAAAGTCTGGTCCAACGGGGCCCTCGTCCAGGACCTCAACACCGACCAAAACCCCGAGCTCCAATACCGCCTCCGCTCCGGCCGCATCGGCCTCCAGTCGCTTTCGTACCCCATCCGTTTCCGCAAGCTCCGCATCAAGGAACTGCCGGGCCGCACCCCCTGGAAAGCGCTATATAGCACTCCCGCCGACTTCGAAGACAACTGGTTCGTCGAAGAAGGGAAAGCCAAGTGGATGCCCCTCGGCCCCATCTTCCGCACCGACTTCAACGGCCACCTTGCCAGCAAGAAAAAGTACAAGGATTTCCACTTCGAAACCTACATCCGCGCCCGCAAAAACTCCAACGGAGGCATCTTCTTCCGCTCTGAAGGCTCCGGCTCGAAACCCCACTACGAAGTCCAAATCCACGACGTCGAAGGTGCCGTCTATCCGACCGGCTCCCTCTACGGCCTCCGCCGCGCCAAATACCCCCGCCTCGTCCCCGAAGAATGGTTCCTCTTCCAATTAATCGTCGTCGGCACTCGATGCGTCGTCCGCATCAACGGCGAAAACGTCGTCGACTACAACCAACTCGACCGCCTCGAAGCCGGCCACATCCTCCTCCAAGCCCATCAAAGCGCCAGTTGGATCGAATACAAGCAAATGCGCCTCCGCGAGCTTTAACATCATGACCCGAACCTCTCCGCTCGCCTTTCTTTCTGAACAAATCGATAGTTTCCGCGCCGCCGGCACCTACCAACGCCTCCACGAACTCGAAAGCCCCTGCGAGCCCATCAGCCGCTACGACGGCAAGGAAGTCATCAACCTCGCGTGCAATAATTACCTCGGCCTCGCCAACCATCCGAAGCTCAAGGAGGCCGCCATCGCCGCCATTCATGCCTACGGTGCCGGCACCGGAGCCGTCCGCACCATCTCGGGCACCATGGCGATGCATATGGAGCTCGAACGCCGCATCGCCGCCTTCAAGAACGTCGAAGCCTGCGTCGTCTTCCAGTCCGGCTTCACCGCCAACGCCGGCACCGTTTCCGCCATCCTTTCGAAGGAAGATCACATCATCTCCGACGAACTCAACCACGCCAGCATCATCGACGGCTGCCGCCTTTCCCGCGCCAAAATCCACGTCTTCCGCCACGCTGACCCCGCCGACGCCGAAGCCAAACTCGCCGCTCTCGAAGGCGTCCCCGGCCGCAAACTCCTCCTCACCGACGGCGTCTTCTCCATGGACGGCGACATCGGCCCGCTCCCCGGACTCGTCGCCGTCGCCGAGAAATACGGTGCAATTATGATGGTCGACGACGCCCATAGCTCCGGCGTCCTCGGTCGCAACGGCCGTGGCACCGTCGACCACTTCGGCCTCCACGGCCGCGTCGAGATCCAAGTCGGGACACTTTCCAAATCCATCGGCGTCCTCGGCGGCTACGTCTGCGGCAGCAAGGATTTCATCGACTATCTCTGCCATCGAGCCCGGCCTTTTCTGTTCTCCACCTCCCATCCCCCGGCCGTTACGGCCGCCTGCCTGGCGGCCTTTGATATCCTCGAAAACGAACCCGAGCGCATCGAAGCCCTCTGGGCCAACACCCGCTACTTCCAATTCGAACTAGCCCGCCTCGGCTTCGACACCGGCCGCTCCGAAACGCCCATCACCCCGATCCTCGTCGGCCAAGCCAAGACCGCCCACGCCTTCTCCGCCGCCCTTTTC
>JANODS010001486.1:0-1886 GCA_031412835.1 Acidobacteriota bacterium
CCGCCCACCCCATACACATAGTACTGCTCCGCCACCGACCCACCCTGATTCGTCTGCTTCCAAGCCCGCTTATTATCCGCCAAATACGAATAGTTCTCCAAACTCCCTTTCATATTCACATCCAACAGCCGATTATCCACATCGTAAGCTAACCCGCTAGCCCCCGGCATCGCCGTCATATTCCCGTTCAAGTCATAACCATACTGCGAAGAGTTCACCCGATTCGTCGTCTGATCAAACGAAATCGTATTCCCCGGCGCCGTCCCCTTCGTCTGCGCCTGCCCCCACCGATTCCCAAATCCATCATAGTCCCAACTCAAGCCCCAAGCCGTCGAAGTCGTCTCCGCCGTCAATAACCGGTTCAGATTGTCATAAGAATACTGCACAGTCTCCCCGCTCTGCAGATTCCTCCGCGCCAGAATCCGCCCGTCATTGTTCGCACTCCCCCCATTCGTAAACTCATACTCCAAGTCCATCGCCACCGTCGCCCCCTGCACCGTCCGCTGCTTCGTCATCTGTAGCCGCGAGTTATAAGTCCGCGTCTCCGCCAAATACACATCCGCAAAGTTCTGCACCCCCGCAAACGAACTCAGCGTCAACAGCTCCCCCGCCACCCCATAACTAACCCCATTCACCCAAGCCCGGTTAATCCACGCGCCCCCATCCCACCACTCCTGCGTCATCCCGCTCGGCCGCGCCATCGCGTCGTAACTCATCACCCACGGCTTCGCCTCGTCCGGATACTTCGTCGAAGCCAGCTTCCCCTCGCCGTCGAAGGCGTAGACAATGTCCTTACTTACCACCGACATCCCCCGCGTAATCCTAACCCGCTTCGTCAGCACCGCCCCGGCGGAGTTATACGAATACAACTCGTCAACCCTGCCCCCGCGTTGCGAATTGCAGCCTATCGAAATCGCCGCCACCCGACCCTGCAGGTTCGCTCCGGAGAAGCTGCCGTCAACGCTCTGGCTCCCATATTGATAATTGACCTTCGCGCAGAGATCCTCGGTCGTATCCGCAGCCCCCGTAAACTTCCGCACAAACTCCGGCTGCCCCGCCGCCGTGTACTCCCACTTCACCCGCTGCCCCTTCGCATCGGTCTTCTGCAGCGTCGAACCGTCCGCGTTATACGTGTAACTCACCGTTCCACTCTCCGGATGCGTCACGGACAAAAGCCGTCCTCCCGTATCATAGCTGAACGTCCGCGTCTGCGTCACCGTCCCCGTATTCGCCTTGTTCGGCCGCGGCATCGTCACCGTCGTCAGCTTCCCAAACATCGAGTACGCATACGTCGTCACGTAATCCGCCCCGCTCCCCGGCCCCGGAAACGGCTCGGTCACCTTCACCAGATTCCCCAGCGAATCGTTCTCAAATTTCTTCCATTTGCCCTTCGGGTCGATCGTCTTCACCGTCGTCCCGCCGTACTCATAGCTCGTAAACCCCTGGTTTCCCGGCGGCGGCACAGCCCCAGGTCGGCTTCGGCTTCCCCTGGCTCTCAGGAACATCTCGGTAAATCGTTCAATCTCCGATAAGGACGGCGCCTCGTCATGCCTGAACTGTCCCAAGCGAGGCGCCCGACGTTCTCTTCCACTTCCGCATCAACCATCATCTGAATGTTTCCTACAAATCTTTGAAACTCCGCCATCTCGATACTTTGCCGGATCTCCTCGAAGGGATCCCAAGGCAGATCACCGTCCTCATAGGGGCCCCGGAGATCCAGCAACAACTGATCCCATGGCGACAGTGGAGATTGACGAGCTTGAGCCAAAAGCCGATCAAAGTGTGCAGCGCGGCTTCCGGGATTCTTTGTCCAAAAGGACTCGTGCCACAGCGACAGAATCTTCTCGGTTTCTCCCTGATGAGGATTCTGAAGCTCTCCGCGCCTC
>JANODS010001487.1:0-5545 GCA_031412835.1 Acidobacteriota bacterium
CGCAGTCAGAAAGCGGCACGTTTACGCTCAAGAAAGTGAAAGCCGGTGATCTCCGGGTGCGCATGGACATCAACCAGCCCGATACCAAAGCGATTGCCCTCAGCCGCAACAAGTACGAACTCTACCTGCCGAAAATAGCCACCGTCCAGGAGTTTGACCTCGGCAAGTATCGCAGCTTGGTGGACCAGTTTTTGCTCCTCGGCTTCGGCACCCCGTCGAAGGAACTGCTGAAAAGTTATGAAATGAAGGTGCTGAGCGCGGAGACCCTCGACGGCAAAGCGACCACCCGGATCGAACTCGTCCCCAAGTCCGCAAGCGTCAGAGAGCACTTGAAACGCGTCGAAATGTGGATTCCTCTGACCGATGGAAACCCCATTCAACAAAAGTTTTTTCAGCCCAGCGGCGACTACTTCCTGTCGGCCTATACCGAAGTCAAAATCAACCCGCCCGTGCGCGAAGGCGAACTCGCCCTCAATTTGCCCAAGGGCACGAAGCGCGAATTCCCTCAGAAATAACGCGGTCCTTGCGATAGCCCCTTCGGGAACGATACCGTGTCATGTATATGAAACGTCGGCATCTGCTGCAAGCCCTCGCGGCGACCCCCGCCCTGCTCCCTGCCCAGCAGACGACCCCTTCTCCCGATGAAAACGTCGTCCTCGCTGTCGTCTCGCCAGACTCCGCGGGTCTCCCGGTCCGCCGCTTCTTCACCCCCGACCAGTTCGCGACGCTTCAGTCGCTGGCCGACCGGATCGCCCCGTCCATCGATGGTCGACCTGGCGCAAAGGATGCCGAAGCCGCCGCGTTCCTCGATTTCCTCCTGGCAAAGTCCCCGCGCGATCGCCAGGCCCTTTACCAGCGCGGCCTCGACGCACTGAATCGAAGCGCTCGAAATCGGCACCAAAAAGAGTTCTCTGAACTTTCCTCGGTGGACGCCAACGCTCTCCTCTCGCCCTTGAAAGCCAAGTGGACCTATGCCGCCCCGACCGATCCCGTGGCAGCCTTTCTCCGCGCGGCGAAAGCCGACATCATTCGCGCCACCACAAACTCCCGCGCGGTCGCCGAAGCCAACGTCGCGGGCCGCCGCCGCGCCACTGGCCTGAACCCTTACTGGCAAGTTATCGAATAACGAAACGAACTCATGCCAACTTTCAACCACGACGTCGTTATCATTGGCTCCGGTGCCTCCGGCGGCATGGCCGCCTACATCCTCGCCCAAGCGGGCGTAAAGTGCCTGATGCTCGAAGCCGGCCCGATGGTCGATTTCACCCGCCATCGTTCTCTCAAAGCCGTCTACGACCTGCCCTTCCGCGGCTTCGGCGAACCCGGCCGATTCCCGCACATTACGCAGGCTTCGGAGTTTGACGCCAACCTCTGGATCGACGAAAAGAAGAACCCCTATTCTTACCCGGATAACGATCCTTACTACTGGGTCCGCATCCGTCTGCTCGGCGGCAAAACCCTTCGCTGGGGCCGGGCCTCCTGGCGGCTTTCGGACTACGAGTTCAAGGGCAAGGACCACGACGGCTGGGGTGAAAATTGGCCGCTCTCGCTAGCCGACCTCGCCCCGTTTTACGACCGCGTCGAACCGCTCTTCCGCGTCTCCGGCCGCAATGAAGGCTGGGCCCAACTGCCGGACGGCAAGCTGCTGGCCGACGAATCCACCGAATCCCTCAGCATGGAGCGGTTCCTGGCCAGCGCGAAAAAGCTCGGGGTTCCGACCACCAAACCGCGCCGCGCCACCGGCACCCTCGCCAGTTCCGTTAACCTGCTTCTCCCCGCCGCTCAAGCGACGGGCAATCTCACAATCGTTCCCAATGCCATCGTTCGCGAAATTGGGATTGACCCCAAAACCGGCCTCGTCAACGCCGTCCACTACGTTGACCGCCGCTCGAAGCGCGAATACACGGTCCCCACGAAAACCCTGTTTCTCGGCGCATCCACGCTCGAATCCACCCGGTTAATGCTCAACAGCAGAAGCCGCCAGTACCCCAACGGAATCGCCAACTCAAGCGGCATCCTCGGCCACTATCTGTTCGATCAGTTTTACGTCAAGAACACCGTCACCGCCCTCGTCCCCGAAGCCCGCGGCGGAAAAGGTCCGCGCAACCTGATGGGCGGCGCGGGCTATGTCCCCCGCTTCACGAACCTCAAGCCGGGAAAGCCGGAAAAGAACTATCTCCGCGGCTGGGCCTGGGACTTCGGCAGCGGCGGCACCCCGTCGCCCGAACTCTTTCCCCAGTGGGGCGACGAACTTGCGCGAACGATGGCCGACGTGCAAGGCGCTGGTTTCTCCATGACCACGATGGGCGAAAGCCTGCCGCGATTTGAACACAAGATCACGATCCATCCCACGCTGCGCGACGAATGGGGCATCCCCGCTCCGTTTCTGGAACAGCGTTACACCGACAACGAACACAACATGGCAAAGGACGCCATGGAAACCGGCGTTGCAATGTGCGAAGGTGCCGGTTTTGAAGTGCTCGCGGCTCACTCGCAGATGGTCCCCCCGGGCGAGTCTATTCACGAACTCGGCACTTGCCGCATGGGAGCCGACCCGAAGAAGTCGGTCCTGAACTCTTTCAATCAAGCTCACGACGTGAAGAATCTCTTTGTTATTGACGGCAGCGCATTCCCTAGCGGAGGCGTTCAAAATCCGACGCTCACCATCCTCGCTCTCACCGTCAGAGCCAGCGAATACCTCCTTGAGCAGAAGAAACAGGGCAAACTATAAGTATGCGGTTACTGCTGATTCCGGCATTGCTCTTGGTGGCTTTGGCCGTCGCGCAAGCCCCCGCGACGGGTCCCGTCCAACCTATCCCCTACAGTCACGCCCTGCACGCCGGCAAACTGCAACTCAAGTGCGCCATGTGCCACGAAAACAAGGATCCCGGTGAACTGATGGGCATCCCCGCTGCCGCCAAGTGCATGACTTGCCACCAAGCCGTGAAGGCGGACGCCGAACCGATCCAGAAACTCCGCTCGTTTTTCGAATCGAAACGCGAGATCCCCTGGGTGCGCGTCTATCAAATTCCAAGCTACGTATTCTTCTCTCACCGCGCCCACACCGAAACGGGTGCCACCTGCCAAGAGTGCCATGGTTCGGTTGCAACCACCGATGTCCTCAAGCGGGAAACGGACATTTCGATGGGCGGTTGCATGACCTGCCACCGTCAGAAAAAAGCTCCGCTCAACTGCACCTATTGCCATGAACCGCGAAACTAGGTTACTCTCCGAGTTCGGCCTACAATGATTCCCAACACTTACACGCTCACTCTGCTCGCGCTACTTTTCTCAATCGTGTGTTGGGGCTCCTGGGCCAGCGCCCAAAAAGCGGCCGGCAAATGGCGGTTTGAACTCTTTTATTTCGACTTCGCCATCGGTGCCGTGCTGACGGCGCTGGTTTTAGCGTTCACGTTTGGAACCTTTAGCGACAACCTGACCTTTGAAGACAATCTCTCCATCTCGGGCAAGCGGCAAATGGCAACTGCTTTTGCCGCCGGAGCAGTTTTCAATCTCGGAAACATGTTGTTGTTGGCCGCCTCGGTGATCGCGGGCCTATCCGTCGCCTTTCCCATCGCTATGGGTTTAGCCCTCATTGTTACGTCCCTGGTTGGCTATTTTGCCGGTGCGCCTGCAAACCCCGCCCTGTTGTTCGGCGGTGTGGCGCTTATCTTGGGCGCGATCATCGCCGACGCCATGGCGCATCGCCATCACGTGATCGAAACCGCCGTCACCAAAAAGCATGGCGGAGGCATCAAAGGAATCTTGATCAGCCTCGTCTCCGGGCTCCTGCTCAGCGCCTTCCTGCCCATGCTGGCAGCCAGTCGCGCCGGCGACATCGGCCTGGGCGTCTACGCAGCCATCGTTTTCTTTACTCTTGGGATTCTCGCGAGCAGCTTCCTCTACAGTTTATATTTCATGAATCTCCCCGTCCAAGGGGATGCGCTTTCGCTCAAGCAGTATTTGCACGGAACCCTTGGCCAACACGCCTGGGGGCTCGTTGGTGGTGCGGTCTGGTGCGCCGGCACCGTCGCCCACTTCGCCGCCGCCAGCGCGCCCAAATCTGTGCAACTCAGCTCCGCACTCTGCGGCGTACTTGGCCATGCGGCTGCCGTGGTTGCCGCCGCATGGGGCCTGCTTTGGTGGAAGGAGTTCAGTGGGGCATCGAGCGGAGTCAAGACGCTCATTGCCGCCATGCTCGTGCTTTTCTGCGCGGGCCTGGCGCTCGTCGCAGTGGCCTAAACCTGCGGATTGAATCGCCGCCCGGCCAAAGCGGAATGCTACACTGGGGTTAATCCCTTAGATCACCTTTTTCGAATCTCAGGAGTCTCGACGCCTTAGGGCGCTAGGACATTTATGGACAAACTGGCGCAAAACATACAAGAAGCATTTCTCAATAACGCGCGCAAAGACAAAACCTTCCTCACAATTTACCTGATGAGTGGAGTGAAGCTTTCCGGACGGATCAAGAGTTTCGACAAGTACTCGGTTGTGCTCGAATCGAACAATCAGGAACAACTGATTTTTAAGCACGCCATCTCCACAGTCGTCGTCTCCCGACCCGTGCATTCCCATGCCGCCTCCGCCCAAGCCGCGGCGGCCACTGTCGGCACGCTCGGAATTCCCGGAGAACCAGGCGAAGCTTGAGCCGAAACTTAGAGCTTACGCAGTCCGGCCCTGAGAAGACAATTCTCGTATCCGTCGAAATCCGCCGGCGCGCCAAGCAGGATTTTTCACCAGAAGAATCGCTGGAAGAGTTGCGGACGCTCACCACCAGCGCCGGGGCCGAAATCGTCGACGTCTACACGCAAGTGCGCGACGTGGCCGACCGTGCCCACTTCGTCGGCGAAGGCAAACTCGAAGAACTTAAGGCAGCCGTCGAAGCAACCAAAGCCGATCTCGTCGTCTTCGACAACGAACTGAGCCCGACCCAACTGCGGAACATCGAAGCCAAGCTCGATACCCGCGTGGTCGACCGGACGCAGCTCATCCTCGACATCTTCGCCAAGCGGGCCCGCACGCGCGAAGGGCAACTGCAAGTCGAGCACGCGCAGCTCAAGTATCTCCTTCCGCGCCTCAGCGGAAAAGGTATCGCCATGTCCCGCCTCGGCGGCGGCATCGGAACGCGTGGCCCCGGCGAAACCAAGCTGGAAATTGATCGCCGCAAGATCAGCCTTCGCATCACCAAAATCGAGAAGAATCTCGAGACCGTCCGCAACACACGCTTGGTTCAACGTAGCCAACGCCAAAGCGTTCCGTTAGCTACCGTCGCCCTCGTCGGCTATACCAACGCGGGGAAGTCGTCGCTCTTCAATCGGCTTACCAACGCCGCCGTTTTCGCCGACGCCCGCATGTTCGCGACGCTCGACCCCACCGTTCGCGCCGTCCAACTGCCCTCGCGCCGCACGGTTCTTCTCAGTGACACCGTCGGCTTCATTCGCAATCTTCCCACTACCCTGATCCGCGCCTTCCGCGCCACGCTCGAAGAGGTCGCCGAGGCCTCTCTTCTCGTTCATGTTGTCGATTCCAGCGCCGAGGGTGCCGA
>JANODS010001488.1:0-5389 GCA_031412835.1 Acidobacteriota bacterium
GCCGGGGAAGGTGCGTGCGAGGTTGAGGCCGTCGGCGGGATGGGTGCGGCTGCAGGCGCGATGGGCGGGGTAATTGACGATGGGCACGGCGACTATTGTGCCGCTGAGCGAGTTTGGGTCGAGGGCTTCGCAGGTTTAGAAGATGGCGCGGACGCCTTCGTACTCGTCGCCGTGGACGCCGGCGGAGACGAGCAGAGTGGGGCCGGGGGAGGACCCGCGGACGACGATGGCGGGCAGGGGGATTCCATTGCGAACTCTGTGAAGACCGGGGGCGCTCGGCAGCATCGGAATTCGTACAATAGCACTTTGGCCTAGGGGGCAATGACGTTGCAACATAAAGCATGGCAGTCGGCGGAGAAGGGTTGTGGGTGGTTGCTTGCCCAACTGCAGCTTGACGGATCGTTTCGCGGCGGGGACGACCTGCGTGCCTATTACAAGACGCCGGCGGCGCTGTTAGCGCATGGGCGGGTCGTCGAGGCTAATCGGGTGCTTGACTACATTGAAGCCCGCTATTTGCGACCGGATGGCGATTTGGATGGGACGGGGGTGCCGTGGATCGGCGTGTATCGAACCTATCCGCATGCCTGGATTTGTTGCGCGGCGATGATGATTGGTCGGTTTGATTTGGCGCGGCAGTTGAGCGGGTTCATCGCTGGTTTCCACAACGCGGAGTCGGGCGGGTTTTTTGCCGATGAGGCGCGGACGACCGAAGAAGTGATGACGACGAGCATGGCCGGGTTGGCATGCCTGTGGGCCGGGCGGCATGACTTGGCGCTGGCGGCGGGTGGTTGGCTCGAAAATCTTTGGCACGCGCAGCCCGACGTGACGCGCGGGCTCTATACGAGTTGGCGGCATGGGCTGGTGACGGAGTACTCGGAGGCCGACGCGAGCGGCTGCCTAGTGGATGCTAACAAGGCTCGGCAGTGGTACTTCCAATACGGGATTAGTGCCGCGTTGTTGAGTGCTTTGGCGGGGACGACGGGAGACCCGCGTTGGCTTGCACTGGCGCGGCAGTTTTTGCACGCCAGCGCCCACTGCGGGGCGGACCGCTATCAGACGCCGCAGAGCGGGAAGATCGGTTGGGGCGCGGCTTGGACGTATCGGCTCTCGCGTGCGCCGGAGGACTTGGCGTTGGTGGAGCAAGTGGTGGCCGGTTTGGGCGCTTTGCAGAATGACGACGGGTCGTGGTTGGCGACCGGGGTGTATGGCGGCGCGAACGCCGCTGCTGATAGCGTGACGCTTGATGTAACCTCAGAGTTCGTGACTCTGCAATCTTTTATGGGACTGGTGCCGGTTGTCTAATCCATTTGAAAATAAAGTGAAGAAGTTGCTCAAAGCGGGCGGGACCGCTTGGGGGTCCGCCACGATGGGGCCGACTCCGCTGGCGGCGAAGTTGACGGCAACGACGGGCGTCGATTGGGTCTGGATTGATACCGAACATGCGAGCTATGGTTCGGAGTCGATTGAGCTTTTGCCGCCGTTGATTCGGCAGTCGGGTTCGATGCCGATGGTCCGCATCGCGGGGCTGGATCCGAGCTTGATGAAGAAGGCGCTGGACATTGGGGCGCAGGCGGTGATGATCCCGCAGATTGACAACGCGGAGCAGGCGCGGTTGGCGGTGCAGTACGCGAAGTATCCGCCGATGGGGACACGGGGTGTGTCTCCGATGTGGACGTTCTACAACGACATTGAATGGAAGGATTATCTGCGTTACGCCAACGACGATACGTTGATCGTGGTGCAGGTGGAGTCACCTTCGGCGGTGGAGCAGGTAGAGGCGATTGCGCAGGTGGAAGGGGTGGATGTGGTGCTAGCGGGGCCGATGGATCTATCGGCGGCGTTGGGCCATATCGGCGAGATTGAGCATCCGGAAGTGCAGAAGTTTTTGGCGGAGTTTCCGGCACGAGTGACCAAGTACGGCAAGACGGCGGGGATTGCGTTGGGCAGTTATGAGAGTGCCGCGAAGGCTTGGCGACAAGGTTACCGGTACATCAATTTCGGCAACCTTTATTTCGATGGGGTCAACGGCATCAAGGCGAATTTGGCGAAGCTGAAGGCGCTGGAAAACGGGGGCGTGGTGGCGGCGGCGGAGGGCGAGGCGTTCACCGCTTAAAGGCTAGCGGGCTAGGCGGCCGGGTTGGATCCCGGTCGCCAAATCGAACCCGGCTCCGACCGCACCGACGACGCAATGTTTGCGATCGAGGCCGGTTCGCTGGCGGATCTGGTAGACGGCTTCGATGCCGGTGCAATGGGCTCCGACGAAATTGGCGAGGCCGAATTCGCGCAGTTTGCCGGCCGTCCAGGCGAGTGTTTCGTCGCTCGCCTCGAAGAGATGGAAGCCGCCGATGGCCGCATGGATGGGCGCTTGGCGAATCGTGTTCCGGGCGTGTTCGAGAGTGTTGATGATGCCGGAATGGCCGCAGCCGGAGAGGACGACGAGGCCGGCGTCGGTATCGAAGACGAGCGACATATCTTCGGGGACGGTGTCTTCGATTTGGCCTTTGGCGGTGACGATGCGGCTGGTTCCGAACCCGCCCCAGTTTCGTTCGGGGTATTTGCGGGGGACCGGGCCGGTGAGCCAAATGCCGGGGTGGATCTCAGTGGGCTTGTCGACCGAAACGAACTTGCCGCCGGAAGCCTCATAGACGGGCTTCAGGAGCAGCGTGTCGTTACGTTCTTTTTCGTCGAACTGGCTGGCGCGGCGGGGGAGGAAAATGCCTTCGCCAACGTAGCACGTTCCTAAGAAAGGTGCTACGGACTTCCGTAGGGTGAGCAGCCCGCCGTTGTGGTCACCGTGAAAATGGCTGAGCATCATTTCGTCGACGGCGAGATCGACTTTGAGAGTTTTCGCATTTCCGATGACGGTGTCGGGCCGGGTGCCGGCGTCGAATAGGATTCGATGTCCATCGGCTTCGACCATGGCGGCGAAACCCCATTCGCCGATGCCCGCTTCGGCGAGCATCGTGGAGAGAATTCGGATCTGCAATTTCTTCACTCGGCGCGCGGGAGACTGCGCCATGGCGGCGAGGGGGAGGGCCAGAAGAGCACGACGTTTCATCGCCCTATTGTAAGCAATCGCCTTCCTGCGCCAGACTAAGAAGATGTCCCTTTACCCCGTGCTCAGCATCTGCGGAGCCTTAGCCGCCGAGCGCTTGGTGCGCGCTCGGTTTGAACATTTTCCAGAGTTGCAGATCAGTTCGCTGGCGTCGGACGACGTGCCGGTTTCGGAGACCTGGGAGGAGGGCTTGGGCTCGGCGGGGCTGCTGATTTTGCTGCATGCGGATGCGATGCCGCCGAAGCCGAATCGCGAGTATTGGGGAAGCCTGATTGACTATGCCGGGCCGCAGCCGATGGCGTTCGTGCACTGCGGGGCGCGAGAGTATCCGGCGGTGTTGGAACGGCGGGCTTTCTTCCGATGGCCAGTGGATCAGCGAGCTTTGGAACGTTGGGTGGTGAAGCTGATGACACGGGACGCCGGGACGAACGTGGCACCGGCGACGGGAGTTGTGTCGGAGGATCTGTGGACGTCGTTGGTCGACCGTCCGGGACGCTTTTTCCTGACGGGCGGCGCGGCCACTGGCAAGAGCCGGATGGCCCAGGCGTTCGCTCATGTGGCGCGTGGCCATTTTCAGTCCACGCTTTGGATCGGCTGTGGTTCTCGGTCGACCGAGGCGCTGGAGAATGAGATTTCTCGCAGGTTGTCGCCGGGCCGGACGCTGCTGGTGCTGGACGATTTGCGCGAGCCGCTAGGCTTGCCGGGCTCGCCGCACTCGGTGCTGGTGACGAGTCGAGAGCCGCTGGGGGAGGGGGAGTGGCTTGATCTGGAAGACCGGTATCCGCTGCCAGCGCTCGTCGGGAGCCCGATGGAAGAGGCGATGGCCGTCTGCTTCGCGCCGGACTTTCCGCTGAGTTTGGCTCGCGAGATCGCGGGCGATCCGGGTGGCTTGCCGGGCGATGCGGCGGAACTGCTGGAGGCTGGTCGAGACCGCTACCGGGCTATTGTCTCGCCGCCACCGACGCAGGCCATGGCGGCGAAACACTGTGATGCGGTGTTGCAGCGGTTTCGCCATTGGCGGGCGCAGACGGAGCGCTGCGCCGAGGTGGAGTATGAGTTGGAAGCCGCGCTTGCGTTCGCTTTCACGTGTCGGTGGGAGGACGCCATCGACTTCTGCCGGGCGGCGTCGGACTACTTCGCGGAGACCGGTCGGCAAACCGACGGCATCGCGGTTTTGCAGCGGCTGCTGGCCGAAGCGGAAGGGCGCGGGGATCGCGTTACAATTTCCATCGCGAAGGAGAAGCTGTCTTGGGTGGTCGACGCCGACGGAGAGCCGCTTCCCGTGACGCAGCCGGGCGACCAACTGTTTCTATTCTGATCCGGCTACAATGCAGGGAAATGAGAAAACTAATTTTGCTGGTGGTACTGCTCGGCGGAATTTGGTTCCTCTTCCGCTCTTGCGGTGGACCGACAGAGATTTCGTCCCCGCCGCCGCCGACCATTTTCAAGTCGGAAGCGCCCAAGGCGGGGGCCACTCTGAACTCCGTTTTTCCGAAGGGCAGCGGCGAGTTCAAGCTCACTTTTACGCAAGAGAAAGAGGGGTTCGCGCAAGCCGAGTGGAGCAAGGGATCGACCAAGATGGCTACCATCGCGATCACCGATACGAACACGAACCCATCGGCACGCGACAAGTTCCGCGATTCGACGAAGAAGCTTGCGGGATACCCTGCCGCCGCCGTGGGGTCGCAAGGGACGGCGGTGCTAGTGGCTGATCGGTTCCAGGTGCAGGTCCGTTCGACTTCGCCCGCGTTCAGCGCCGCGGACCGCGACGCTTTGGTCGCCAAATGCAATCTTCAAGCGTTGGCCGGAAAATAAGATGCCC
This sequence comes from Acidobacteriota bacterium, assembly GCA_031412835.1. Classification (GTDB taxonomy): domain Bacteria; phylum Acidobacteriota; class Terriglobia; order Bryobacterales; family Bryobacteraceae. Next base: position 4,878 of record JANODS010001488.1, read on the forward strand.
ATGATGATCGATCAACTCGTTGACCAATTGCCCACTTCCGGGCTGACCGTCCGTGCGCTTGAAGTCCTTGATTTCGTGGCTCCGGGGCAGTGGCAGAACATCGTCGGCTTCGACAACATGATCCGCCAGGTGACGGGAGAGACCGACTCGGACATAGTCGCGCGGGTTCGAGCGCGAGCGCTGACTCTGTACGGCGACGCCGACCAGGGCTATCAACGCGCGGTTTCGATCTACCAAATGGTCGACTCGGCCGATTCCAAAATTGGGCTGGCCGCACTGGCGCATAAGATTGGCGAATCGATCAGTCTGCTTTCGTTTCTGTCAAAGCTGACGCCGCAGGAAGATAAGGCGCAGTCGCTTGATCTAATGATTAAGGCGGTGGCCGAGGCCGTGGCGTTCTGCTATACGAACGGCTTTCCGGGGGATAGCGTCGGTGACTTCATGGGGGCTGTCGCGGCGTATGAGCGGGAGAATCTGATTCGCATGTCGGCGCTGGTTGTCTACGACGGGCT
>JANODS010001489.1:0-3046 GCA_031412835.1 Acidobacteriota bacterium
TGTTGTTCCACGCTGCGGTCCGGCACCGGAATTTGCAGTTTGGTGCCCAGCACGGTTAGCGCGTCAAGGCTCGATGTCTGTCTCGCGTGGCGTGAGTCGCGAATCCAGTTCAGGGCCAAGTTCGTGGCAATTCTGTAGATCCAAGTCGAGAACGAAGCCGAGGCGTGATACCGGCTTCGGGCTAGAAATACACGCAGAAACGTATCCTGCGTCAACTCTTCCGCCACCGCGCCATTGAGCACGAGGCGCTGCAAAAATCGGTGCAAACGCAAGGTGTACCGACCGACCAATTCATCAAAGGCCGCAATTTCGCCGTTTTGAAATTGGTGCATCAAAACTGCGTCGGTGAGTTCCATCGCCATAGAGTATGGTGTTGAGACGTGGCACCGCAACTCTATTTGTGCAAATAAACGTTAAGTTATCGTTAAGCTTTCCACTTGTAGAAAAAGAACAAGAGCGGCTTCTTCCCGGTGTTCAAGATCCCATGAGACTGGTTAGCGCCGCAATACATCATCGATCCTGGGCCCACCTGGACCGTCTTTCCATCGCAGAACAGTTCGCCGGTGCCTTCGGTGACCACCATGAACTCCTCCTCCGGGTGCGCGTGCGGCGGATGAGGCGTGGCTCCCGCGTTGAGCAGCAGGCTCCCGGCTGTCATCGAACGCAGTTGGTCGGTGGGGCCATCAAAATAAATGCGAAGGTCTCCGAAGGGATTCTTCTGCACTTTGACGTCTTTGGCATTGATCGTCATATTCGGCAGACCGCCGGGCTTGGCGGCGAACAGGGCAAACGGGGCAGCGAGCGCGAGTAGGTCACGACGTTTCGGCATAGCCGTTAGCTTAGCTCGATTCGGCCCCCTTTCGCGCGACGCAGATGTAGCCCAGGGTGTAGTCCGACTGCCGGTCGAGACGATCCAGCAACGGTAGTAGTAGCGCCGGCACACCTACCGCCAGCAGCCAAACAACGGCCAGTGGCCAGGGAAAGAACTTGTAGCCAGAGAGCAGCCGCCGGCTCAATAATCGAAAATATCCGCCGACCGGTGAAATCGACTCGATCGTCAATCCCGCCCGCGATAGCAGCAATTCGCACCCAAATCGGGTGAACCGGAAATAGTCATGGGGGTGTTGGTGCACCTCCCATTCATGGGGGACGATCAGCAACAATCGGCCTTGCGGCGCGAGCACCCTGGCCATCTCCCGCACCACTTGCTCTGGATCGGTGACGTGTTCCAGCGTGACGACGTTCAGCACCCCGGCGAACGAGTCAGCCGGGAAGGGAAGCGCCCGCAAGTCCGCAACGGCGTCCAGGCGTCGGTAGTTCCACCCCGCATCGCCAACCGCGAGGTCCACCCCCACGTAGCGATGATTCCGAAAAGAATCCTTATATTGCCCCTCCCCCGCGCCCGCGTCGAGCACGCGGCTACCCCCAGGCACCGTTGCGCCGAACCGCTGGACCGCCCGCCGAATGGCCGCTTCAAAATGCAGCACATATCCCCTCATTTCTTGCGTGCTTCCACCATGATCGTCGACCCGGCCCGGCACGCCGCTTCCACCAGCGTCGGCGGAATGCACGCCAGCATCAAGGCAAAGTAAAGCGCATCCTTGACGAGTCGAGCCTCGCCGGATTCCTTTACCTTGCGTACCCGCCGCGCCATCGGGTCGAGTCCCACGGCGATCGTGGTTGCCAACCCGGCCGGGTTGTCGCGCAGGGAAAAGTGCTTCCGCCGCGTCACCGCGAACCCGCTGGCATCCAGCAAATCGACCAGATCTCTCTCCTTGAAGTTCACCAAGTGACGCGGAATATCGATCCCGTTCCAATGCTCGCCGAAGAGTAGAAACTGCCAGCAAGCCGCGTTGGGAACCTGAACCACCAGCCGCCCATCATCGGTCAACAGGTCCCGGGCTGCTTCGCAAAACCCCATCGGATCGTACAAGTGCTCGAGAACGTGGAACATCGTGATCGTCGTGAACTGGCCCGCCCGGAACGGCGCGCGAGGGAGCGAACCACATAAGGAAGCCACTCGGTTCTGCTTCCAGGCCACGGTTGCGGCGTCCAACGAGTTGTCCAATCCCACCACGCGGTGGCCGCGTTCCCGCAGCAGTCGCAGGAACAATCCACCGCCGCAACCTACGTCGAGTACCGTGCCCCGTGTCGATGTCGCCTCAATCGCCCCTTCGACAAACCGAACGTGATCGCCCAACACGAAGCGTCGATAGCGCTCTTCCGCCCGCGCGGCGACCGAATCGCCGGGGCTGAACCAGTATTGGGTCGGATAGAATTTACCTAATTCGGATGGATGAGGCTGCGGGAACAACCGCATCAACCGGCATTTCGAACATTCGACGACTGTGAAGCTGAGATCAGTCGTTCGATACAGCCGATCAGTGCCGTGGAACAGCGACTTGTAGTCGTCGTTCCCGCAAGCCGGACATTCGCTCTTTGTAACCTGGCTCATCGTACGTACATTGCCGCCGCGCTCGGTGCCTCTCGGCGCAATAGATCCGCCAATCCCCGACCTCGAATCCGAGCAAACCGATCAATTTCCCGTCGCTTGGCCAGGAACCGCGGAAGCATCCAGACCGCCGCAAGATTGGCTCGCAACATTGCCCAAGCGAGCTTCAATTTGCCTCGCCAGCCCGGAAACGCCGCCATATCTCCGCTTGCCCCCCTCGCCGCCCACAAACGCTGCAAAAAATAAACCGGGTTCAACAGAAGGACGCTCCACGGAAACAATTTGGCCGCCAGCAGGATTCGATTTCGCTCGATCAAAAACACTCGTTGCGGATTCCCCTGGCCCAGCGTCGCACCCCGTCGATGGCGCACTAGCGCCTTCGGCGCGTAGGCACATTTCCAACCCGCAATGCGCGCCCGAAGCCCTAATTCGGCGTCGTCGGCATAGGCGAAAAGGTCCTCGTCAAAGCCCCCAACGTCATCAAACATCGCTTTACAATACATGGCCGCGCATCCATCTGGCCACCCTAATTCGAGCGGTCCATCATATTGGCCTCGATCGGCTTCGCCCGTCCCGCGCCCCCGGTTCTGCCCA
>JANODS010001490.1:0-3510 GCA_031412835.1 Acidobacteriota bacterium
ATTTCCCAACGCCGCTCGACCCGAACAGCGCCGCCGTTTCTCCCGGGTGAACATGCTCACACAACACCGACAAATCGCCGTGCAAGGCGCTGACCGGGACCACGGGAACGTCCACGTGCAGAGTCGGAAGCGTTTCCCGAAGGTCCGCCTTGTTCAGCACGACCACAGGCCGCGCTCCGGATTGGCGCGCCTGGACCAGATAACGGTCCAAACGGTTCGGATTGAAGTCGTCATCCAGGCCGCAAACCAAAAAGGCTACGTCGATGTTGGCCGCCAGCACCTGAGTGCCGCCGCCGGGATCTTTTCGCGTAAAGCAACTCGTGCGGGGCTCAATCGCCGCGATCAGCGGAGGATCGGTAGCGGTGATCGAGACCCAGTCGCCGACAGCTGGGATCTCCTCCAAGAAACGCAGGCGACCGGTGAGTTGGGCGATCTGTTCGCCGCTGGTCGTTGCGAGGGTAAAAAGCTCATGGGCCTGCGATAAAACGCGGGCGCGCTCCAATTGAGACATGGGGGTTCGTTCCTTCTAAAGGGTTGAAGGCGGCGGGGCAAAGGCCACGATTAACGAACGACAATTGGGGCGAAGATTACCAACCCGTTATTGTACGATAAAATCATAACGATGCTTACCCGTGCCGTGGCGGCGGAAAGTGGCCTTAGCCTAACTCGAACCGATTTGGTGCACGCGTTGCGGCTGATGCAAACTTCACGACGAATCGATGACCGTGAAGTGCTCATGAAGCGGCAGAACCGGATCTATTTTCAGATCTCCGGGGCCGGTCACGAAGCCATCCAAATCGCGGCCGGCATGGCGATGCGGCCTGGTCACGATTGGTTCTATCCCTACTACCGGGATCGCGCCTTGGCCCTTACCTTGGGCATTACGCCCCACATGATGATGCTCCAGGCCGTCGGTTCCGCCGAGGACACGCAGAGCGGCGGTCGGCAAATGCCCTCGCATTGGTCGTCGCCGGACCTGCACATCGTTTCCAGTTCTTCCTGTACCGGGTCGCAGTTCGTCCAGGCCGTCGGCTGCGCGCACGCCGGGCGATTGCTCCATCCAAATTCCGACGAAGTGACGCTTGTCACCTCTGGCGAAGGAGCCACGAGCGAAGGCGAATTCTGGGAAGCGTTAAACGGTGCTTGCCTCGGAAAGCTGCCGGTTATCTTCCTCATTCAGGACAACCACTACGCGATCTCCGTCCCCGTCGAAGCCCAGACTCCGGGCGGCAATCTGTCGAAGCTACTGGCCGGATACGCCGACCATTTGAAGATCATGGAGATCGATGGGACTGACTTCCGGGTCAGCTTCAGCGCGATGTCCGAGGCGGTCTCCCACTGTCGGGCCGGGTTGGGTCCCGTGTTGGTGCACGCGCACTGCATTCGGCCTTATTCGCACTCGCTCTCTGACGATGAACGCTTCTACAAGTCCGACGCCGAACGAGCTGAAGAGGCCGAACGCGACCCGCTTCTGCTGTTCCCCCGGTCCCTGTTGCAACAAGGCCTCATCACCGAGCGGGAACTCTCCACATTGATGCAGGACGTCGACCGCGAGGTCCAGGACGCCGCCGACTATTCCTTAGAGGCTCCGGCCCCAGCAAGGGGCACGGCCATGCAATATCTGTATTCGCCGACGGTCGACCCTACCTCGGACGCCTTTTCTCGCGAACCCGAGTTCACGGGCGATCCGCGCACGATGGTCGATTCGATCACGATGACCCTTCAGGAGGAGCTCGAAGCCAATCCGCGCGTCGTCGTCTTTGGTGAAGACGTCGCGGACTGTTCTCGCGACTCCGTGTTGCCAGAGGTCAAGGGCAAGGGCGGCGTATTCAAGACGACGCAAGGGCTTCAGCGCCGGTTCGGCTCAGCTCGCGTCTTCAATACTCCCATTGCGGAAGCGGGGATTGTCGGACGGGCGATCGGCATGGCGACCCGCGGCATGAAGCCGGTCGCGGAGATTCAGTTTTTTGACTACATTTGGCCCGCCATGATGCAGTTGCGCGATGAACTGCCGATTCTTCGCTGGCGGTCCAACAACGGCTTCGCTTGCCCGGCCGTAATCCGCGTGCCAATCGGCGGCTACTTAACCGGTGGCTCGATCTACCATAGCCAGAGCGGGGAAGTCGTTTTTACTCACCTTCCTGGCCTCCGCGTCGTTTTTCCGTCCAACGCCCTCGACGCCGTCGGTTTATTGCGCACCGCCATCCGTTGCGACGATCCCGTGCTGTTTCTCGAACATAAGAAGCTCTATCGCGAGCCTTACAACCGTTCGCCTCACCCGGGAGCGGAGTTTATGATTCCCTTCGGCAGAGCCCGCATTGCGCGGTCCGGCGACAAGCTCACCGTAGTTACCTACGGGGCCGTCGTCGAAAAAGCGCTGCGGGCTGCCACGGAAATCGGAGAGTCGATCGAAGTGATTGACCTTCGAACCCTGTCGCCCTATGACTGGAGCGCGATTGCGACCTCGGTCAAGAAGACGAGCCGTGTTCTCATCGCCCACGAGGATACCTTGAGCTGGGGCTACGGTGCCGAGATTGCCGCCCGCGTGGCGGACGAGTTGTTCGGCCACCTCGATGCCCCGGTGAAGCGTGTGGGCGCGCTGGATACCTGGGTTGGTTACAGTCCGGACTTAGAGGATGCGATCTTGCCGCAGGTCGATGACTTAGTGGCGGCCATGCGCGGTTTGTTGGCTTACTAACCGTTAAAATTCCAAATTCACCGAGAGCCGAAACGTTCGACCATCGTTGAGCGTGTTGGTGATTTTTCCAAATGCGGGATTCGAAAGGTCCGCCACCGGTTCGGCGAATTGGGGCATGTTCAGCGCATTGATCGATTCGGCCCGGAACGACAGCGCTCGGTCGTGCGGCAATACAAACCGCCGTTCCACGCTGGCGTTGAGGTTCCGATAACCGGCCCGGAGAAACACGTTCGAGCCGAGATTGCCGCGGCGGTCGGTGGGATTCAGATATGCAAATGCGGAGCGAGGCAGCAGTTGCGTCGCCAGGTCTGGATGGCTGATGGTTCGGCCAAGAATCGAGGGGTCCAATAGATTCGGGCGATCTCCCCCGACTCCGTCGACGTTCCCGAATCCGGGTCCGTCGGAGCCCGTCAGAACCGTGAACGGAATGCCGGATTTCGCCACGAAGACCGAGGAAAAACGCCATTGCCGCAGCAATCGTTGGCCAAACGGCACAGAGTACGACACCCGCGTGAGCAGTGCATGCGACTGGTGAAAACTACTCAAGCCCCGTAGGTCCGCCGCCACGTTTGTAGCAGTCTGGGCGTGACCTTGGTTGGAGTCGTCGCCGGCGGCGATATTCACAAACGTGGCTCCCGTGTCGATTGCCTTCGAGAACCAGTACGAGGATTCAACCGTCGCGCCGCGTTTAGACGCCACTGAATAAGTCACCTTAGCCGCGTCGTAGTAAGCCCGGGCGGAGTTATTGATTTCGCGAAAGTCGAAGTAGCGCTGATCGGGGCGGCGATCGTTAATCGTCGCGGTGGTTTGTG
>JANODS010001491.1:0-1357 GCA_031412835.1 Acidobacteriota bacterium
CATTTATTACCAGGGCCTTTCGAGCGGCGGCTGCGGTTGCCGCGCCGGCTTTGCGGGTAGCAACGACTTGGTCAGCGACGGACGGAACGCTGTCTTGAACTGGGATAACGGAATTCCGCTGGCACCCGGCTATCGGCCTCCTCCGATCATCGATCCGTCGTACGTGAACTTTCAGAGCGTACAGTATCAGGGATCGACGGCTGGTCAAGCCGGACGCATCTACAATTGGAGCTTCAACATTCAGCATGAAGTGAAGAACTTCCTGATCGACATTGCTTATCAAGGCAATCGCGGAACCCGTTTGAATTCGACGATCGATTTGAACCAGTTGCCGACGAGCCAATTGAGCCGCGGTTCGCTTCTGTCCTCACGGATTGATTCTCCGGCAGCAGCGGCAGCCGGCCTCAGAGCGCCCTTTGCGAACTTCCCTGGCAATCTGAGTGTCGCCCAGTCCTTGCGCCCCTTCCCGCAATATCTCTCGGTCAGCAGCCTGTTCGCGGGTTATGGCCGGAGCTGGTATGACGCGATGCAGGCCAAGGTGGAGCGCCGGTTCGGTTCCTACCAATTCTTCGCCAACTATACGTGGTCGAAGAGCTTGGCCAACGGGCACTTCCGTCAGGTATTCAGCCAGCAGGGTGGCCAAGGTTCACCGCAGGACTACTACAACCTCCCGGATGCCAAGAGCTTTATGCCTTTTGACGTCCCTCACGTGTTGAACATTCTCGGTACATTCGATGTGCCGTTCGGCAAGGGTCACAAATACATGAGCAGCAGCCATCCGATCACGAATGCATTGGTGAGCGGTTGGACTATTTCGACGGCACTGACTTACCGCAAAGGTACGCTGCTGCAATTGGTAACCCCAGGAAATCCGCTCGGAAACGGTGTTCTGTTTGCACCGCTGACGAAGGCGAATCTGACTGGGACGCCGATCCGAACCGGAGTCGAGCGGACTTCGCTCGACCCGAATAATCCAAGCTCGCGGTTCTTTAATGCCGCCGCGTTCACTGCTACACCGCAGTTTTCGCTCGGAACAGCAGCTTTCTACCAGGACGACTTCCGGCAACCGGCTGTCTTCACCGAGAACATTTCGATCGTGAAGCGGACCAAGCTCTGGAATAACGATAAGAATCCGGTGGAGTTGACTTATCGCGCGGACGCATTCAACATGTTCAATCGCACCAACTTCGGTGGTGTAGTGGGCACGATTGGCAATGCGAATTTCGGGCGTCCGACCGCACCGCAGAATGGTGCTCGGTTGATCACGATGGGTTTGCGTTTGAGCTTCTAGTTCTTACGCTTGGTTTGGTGAAGGGGTACCCCTGTGAGGGGGTACCCCTTTTTTGATAGCGATGGC
>JANODS010001492.1:0-2562 GCA_031412835.1 Acidobacteriota bacterium
GCCTTCGGCGCTGCCAACGGTCCGGTGGGCGCATGCGGTGGTAACGCCGTCTGGGTTTCTGGTGGATGTGTTTGCGGAGTTCGGGATCGCGGCGCGCGAGATCCGCAATTTCATCGACGTCAGCCGGTTCCAATGGCGCGATCGCGGGCCGCTGCGTCCGGTGTTCATGACCAACCGGATTTTGGAGCCGCTCTACAACGTCCCCTGCATTCTGCGGGCGTTCCGACGAATCCAGGACCGTTACCCGGAGGCCTCGCTGACGCTGGCTCACGACGGGCCGCTGCGGGATAGCCTGGAAGCGCTCACGGTCGAGTTGAAGCTGCAAAATGTCCGGTTCCTGGGGCGCGTGCCCCCGGCCGGAGTGCCGCAGCTTTACGACGACGCGGAGATCTACCTGACGACGCCCAACATCGATTGCATGCCGGGTTCGTTGCTGGAGTGCATGGCCTCGGGGCTGCCCATTGTCGCGACCAATGCGGGAGGCATTCCGTATATTGTTCGCGACGAGGAGACAGCGCTGTTGGTGCCGCTCGATGACGATGAGGCTGTGGCTGACCGCTGCTTCCGGCTGCTGAACGACCCGGAGCTGGTGCGCGGGTTGGCCGCGCGCGGGCGCGAGGCGGTGGCCGGATATGCGCCCGAACGCAGTCGCGACCAGTGGGTGGCGCTCTACCGGGAGCTGCTGCGGTGAACTTGCATAAGCTGCTCCGTGTTGCGAAGAACCCGCGCGAGGCCGTTGATCGGCTGGCGCAGGAAGTAGCTAATCTGCGGCTGTGGCTGCTCCCGCCTGGGTTGGACGATAGCATCCGCCTCGATACCAGCAGGCTACCCCATCCGGCGATTTTGCAACTCCGCCTGCGGGGCACTCCGGAAGCCACCGAAATTGCCCGGCTGGCGGCGGTCATTCGCTCGCGGCAGATTCCGCTGATGGGCATTACGATCAACACGGGGACGGAGACGCATTGGCGGCGGGATTATGTATCCGGCCGGGAGACGCCGCCGGACTACTTCCGGCTGATTCCCTACCTGGACTTCCAACGGGCCGGGGATCATAAAGTGATCTGGGAGTTGAACCGGCACCAGCATCTACTACTGTTGGCGCAGGATGTACTGCTGCACGACGACACGGCTTCGCTGGCGATGGTCGAACGGGAGCTGAGAGGCTGGTTAGAGCAGAATCCCTATCAGTGCGGCATCAATTGGGCGAGTGCGCTGGAGGTGGCCTTTCGGGCGCTGTCCTGGATGTGGATTGCGCATCTGGTGGGCGGGCGGATGGCGGCGGCGTTGCGGCGGGAGTTTCTCGAAAGCCTCTACCGCCACGGCCACCATCTGGCGCATAACCTATCCTTCTACTTCTCTCCGAACACGCATTTATTAGGGGAAGCGGTGGCGCTGCACGCGTTGGGCGTAGTGTTCCCGGACTGGCCGGACGCCGCTCTCTGGCGCGAGTTGGGGCATAGCACCGTGGCCGCGCAGTGGGACCGGCAGGTTCGCGCTGATGGCAGCCATTTTGAACAGAGCAGTTATTACCACGTCTACACGTTGGACATGTTTCTGTTCCATGCGCACCTGGCCGAGTGCGCGAGAGATTGGGCCGAACCGCTGGGCCGGATGTGCCGGTTTCTGGACGCGCTGCTGGGGCCGGAGCGGCTGCTGCCGCTGCTGGGCGATGACGATGGCGGGCGGTTTTTTCATCCGTTTGGCAACCACCGGGCCTATGGCCGGGCTACGCTCGCCACGGCGGCTTGTCTGGTGCCGGTGCCGGATTGGAACCATGCGCCAGAGGACTGTCAATTCGTCGCCAATTGGTGGCTGGACGAGATGCCGACGGCGCTGGCGGGAACGGTCAGGCTGGCCTCACGCCGCTTCGACGACAGCGGCCTGTTGATTCTGGCCGACGGCAGGACACAGATTGTTTTCGACACCGGAAATCTGGGCGGCGGCGCGGCCGGGCACAGCCATTCCGACGCCTTGAGCTTAGTCGTAACGTCGGGCGGTGCGGAGATTTTGGTGGACGCCGGAACGTATACCTATGTCGCCGATCCGGCTACGCGGGACGCCTTTCGTGGTTCCGCCGGACACAACACCGCGCGGTTGGGCGGAAGGGATCAGGCCGAACCGGCCGGGCCGTTTGCTTGGCGGGGGAGACCGGAAACGGCTTGTACTCTTTGGGAGCCGGGTGCTTCGGTAGACCGTGCCGCTGGCGTTTGCCGCTATGACGGCTATGAGCACACACGGGAAATCGTCTTCGAGAAAGCGGAAGGGCGGCTGATGGTGACCGACCATTTCCTTGGCCCGGCGGGCGAGCATACCGTGGAGCTGTTCTGGCATTTGGCCGGAACGAACCAACGGGATCGTCTGGAGTTGTCGGACACGGAAGCGGCAGTTGAAGAGCAGCAGGGTTGGCGGTCGCTCGCTCTGGGGCACCGCGAAGCGGCCCCTGTGATTTCGCTTACCTACCGGGGTCCACTGCCGTGGAGCTACCGTTGGCAGGTGAGATTGTCTTCTCGTTAATTACCTGCAACAGTTTGCCGCGGCTCGTGAGCGGAATCTGGTCCACCC
>JANODS010001493.1:0-6408 GCA_031412835.1 Acidobacteriota bacterium
CGCCGCCCCAATCGCGGCACCGATCCCGCTCGTCCCGCCCGTCACCACCACAGTTTTTCCGCTGAAATCAAACATGGAAACATCCATTATGGGGTAAGAACATAATGCACACATCGGACCACATCCAAGGCATTCGGAAGAGCTACGAGACCGGTACCCTTACCGAGCACGACTTGCTAACGGATCCCATTGACCTCTTCCGAACCTGGATGGAGGCTGCCGTCCAAGCCCAACTCGAAGAACCCAACGCGATGACCCTCTGCACCGCCTCGGCCGACGGCCAACCCGATGGCCGCATCGTCCTGTTGCGCGGCTTCGACGAGCGCGGGTTCGTTTTCTACACGAACTACGAAAGCGCGAAGGGCAACGATTTACAGGCCAATCCCCGCGCCACCCTCGTCTTCCTCTGGCACGCCCTCGAACGACAGATCCGCATCCAAGGCACCGTCGCCCGCGTCAGCGCCGCCGAAAGCGCGGCCTATTTCCAAACCCGCCCTCGAGGCCACCAACTCGCCGCCTGGACATCTCCCCAGAGTCGCCCTCTCAGCAAGCGCGACGAACTCGACGCGCGCCTCGACGAACTCCAAGCCCGCTTCCCGGCGGAAGTACCGCTCCCCGGGTTCTGGGGCGGATACCGTCTCATTCCGCAGCGCTTCGAGTTCTGGCAGGGGCGCAAGAACCGTCTCCACGACCGCTTCGCCTACACCCTCGGGTCCGGCACTTGGGCCATCAACCGGCTAGCGCCCTAGTTAGCCGGCAGGGTCGCCAAAAATGCATCGGCCTCTTTGGTCGAGGCCTCAATGTCGGCCACCAGTTTCGTGACCTCCACGTCCATCTTGAGAACGGTGGTCTTGAGCGAACTCACCGCGTCCGCATTCAAATTGTGCTTGATGAACAATACTTGATCTTCGAACGCCTTCAAGACCGGCTTCGCCCGCTGTTCAACGTCGCGCATTCGCTTAATCAGCGGGGTGTAGCGAATCTTCGCGTCCCGCATCAAGTTGCGGCTTTTCGCCTTCAAATCGCGATTCCCCATCGCGTCGATCTCTTGCTGCCACTCGCTAAACATGTCGCCACTCACCTGCTCAATCGATTCAATCCGGTCGCTTACTTTCTTCGTTCGCTCAGCCGCTTCATCGAACTCTCTCTTGAGTTTTTTGTAAATCTCTTCCGTCTTCCCGCCCTGAAATCCTGTGACGGCCTGGAATGCTTCGAGCGTCGTTTTGTACTGCTCCTTGGCCTGCTCCTGCTCCTTGCGACCCTTCTTCACACGATCAATCAGGATATCCCGCTTCTCGTTACCGAACTTCTCCTGGGCCTTGTAGTAGAGACTCGTGCACCCGCCCAGCAGGCCGATCACGGAAAAAAGAAGAAGCGCGCGCATAGGACTCAGGATAGCGCCCCAATCGCCGCCAGGAGTCGTTGACGCGTCAACGGCTTTGTGAGATAGCCCGTAAATCCCGCGTCTAGCCCTCTCTGCAGGTCGCCTTCCATCGCGTAGGCCGTGATTGCGAAAATTGGAGTTCCAGCCAGCGTCGGGTGCTGGCGCATGGCAGCCACGGTTGTGTACCCATCCGCGGCAGGCATCTGGATATCGAGCAGCACCAAGTCCGGGGTCCGCTGGATGGCCATCGCCAACGCCTCCAACCCATCCCCGGCCTCCATTACCTCCCATCCCTCGTGTCCCATGATCGTCGCCAGGAACTCGCGGTTGCTCGGGCTATCGTCGGTTACCAAAACGAGGCTCACCGGCCAACTCCTACCAAAGCCCGGCGCAGACTCCGCAGCAAGAGGTCTCTCGCCACGGGCTTCGTCAGCGAAGCAAACGCTCCCTTTTCAACCGCCGTGGCATCGGCCGCAACCGACGTCACCAGCACCGGAATATGCGCCGTCTCTTTCAGGTTCTTGAACGCCGCCAACGCATCCCAACCGCTTCCCTCAGGCAGGTACAGGTCCAGCACAATCGCATCCGGGCGTAGCTCCAGCGCCTTCACCAAGCTCTCCCGCACCGTCGCCGCCGCGACCAGCTCAAATCCTTCCGGCTCGAGATACTCCCGCAGCAAGTCCAGCGCCGACGGATCGTCTTCAAGCGCCAGCACCAGCGGATGGCCCCGCAGCGCCAACTCTTCGTGGCTAGCACGAGGCAGCGTAAAGGCAAATCGGCTCCCGCCGCCGGGAACCGGCTCCACCCAGATGCTTCCGCCCTGCCCTTCCACCAACCGTCGCGCGATCGCCAACCCCAAACCTGTCCCCCCGCTGGTCGCCGGGCCCTGGTAGAAAACCTCGAAAATCGTCTCCCGCAGCTCCACCGGTACGCCCATCCCGTTATCGATCACCGCGATCGAGCCAAAACCATTCTCTGGCTCCGCCTCCACTTGCACCCGTCCGCCCTCACCCGTAAACTTCGCTGCATTCGTCAGCAAGTTCAACAACACCTGCTTCGAACGCAGCCGGTCCGCCTCCACTTGCAAATGCGGATCGGCCAGGTTCGCTAGCGTAATATTCTTCGCATCCGCCTGCGGCCGCACCATCGCCAGCGCTTCGTCCACCAAATCCCTCACGCCGAAGACTTCCGTCCGCAGCTCAATCCGTCCGGCTTCGATCTTGCTCAGATCCAGAATGTCGTTGATCAACGAGAGCAGATGCTGCGAATCCCGCTGGATATGCGCCGCAAACCGCTTCTGCTTCTCGTTCAACGGCCCTTCCAACTCATCCACCAGAAGCTCGGTAAAGCCGATGATCGTATGCAAAGGAGATCGAAGCTCGTGGCTCATGTTGGCCAGGAATTCGCTCTTCGCCTCGCTCGCTCGCTCGGCCCGCAGTCGGGCTTCTTCGATTGCTTCCTGCGCCCGTCGCTGCTCGGTCGCATTCTGCGCCACCATCAATCGCGCCGGTCGCTCCTGGTAACGCAACTCGTGCGAACGAATCTCAAAGTCGAGTAATTGACCATCGCGGCGCCGCAGCCTCACCGGGCCACTGCTTTCGTTCTCCGCCAGCAGGTCGCCGACCGGCATCGCCAGGAACTCGGCCTCTCGGTATCCCAAATCCCGCAGCGCTTCTTCATTCACAGCGAGAAACCGCTGCGTCAGCGGATCCAACACCCAGGCCGCCACCGGGCTCTTTTCAAACAATAGCCGCGATTGCTCCGCACTCTCCGTCACCGCTCGCGAAAGGCGCTCCCGCTCCGATACGTCCCGCACCACCGCCGCCGTATGCATCGCCGACCCTACCCGCAAGGGGCTCAGCGTAATCTCCGCCGGAAACACTGTCCCGTCCTTCCGCAGCGCCTTCAAAGGCAGTCCCACACTCATCGGACGGATCACCGGGTCTTCCGCATAGCGCTCCCGCAGCCGCTCGTGCCCCGGTCGGGCTGCCGCTGGCATCAGGATCTCCACCGACCGGCCTAACAATTCATTCCGCTGGTATCCGAACATCCGTTCACAGCTCTGATTGACCAGTACCATCAACCCTCGCGGATCCACTTCAATTACCGCGTCCGCAACCGCTTCCAGCAGAGCGACCTCTTTCCGCGAGTTCTCCACCTCCGCTTGCGCCGTGATCAGGCTGGCGGATTGGTCAAACCGATTCGTCACGTCGGCGATCACCAATACCGACCCTGCACGGCTGCCCCCGTTGTCTAGCAATGGCGCTGACCGCACCCGCGCCACATACGGCGACGCATCCTGTCGTCGCCACCCGAATTCCGCCTCGTTAAACTCCCGCTGCGCTAGATCCTGGCCCAGAAAGCGAAACTCCAAGGCGCTTACCCCCGGCATCCGCCGCCCCATCACCGCCTCTTCCTCCCAACCCGTGATTCTCGCCGCGGCGGCCGACCAGAACATCACCCGCTCCCCCGGGTCGAGCGCCACAATTCCATAGGGGCACCCTTGCAGCACCGCGCGAAACACCTGGATGGTCTCCACCAGTTCCGGCTCCCGTTGCCGCCGTAGTTCGTTCTGCCGACGTCGATACATGGCGTGATAGCTCGCCGCCGTCAACTTTCCGCTCTCCTTGCTGAAGAGACAATCCAGCGCCCCGTCCCGCATCCAGCGCGTCGCTAGCGTCGAGTCCTCGGGACCGTCGCTAAACGCCATTACCGCCACCTCGGGCGCACAACGATTCAGCAGCTCTAACGCCCCCGGCCAGTTTACATCGGCCAAGGCCAGATCGAACCCAGCGCGTGCCAGTTCCCGCGCCCCTCCTTCAGCGTCACCCACCTCAACGATCTCCACCGCAAAGCCAGCGGCGGCGAACGCCGCACCAAAGGCCGCGCCGTCACCCGACCGCACAGCGAAAACCAGAACCTGCAAGGGAGACGACATGGAGACTGTCATTCTACCGGAACCCCCGGAGTACAATTACGAGATGACTGGGGTCAGGCCAATCTCCGTGGCGATAATCGACGATCGTCCGGCCAGCTTGGAGCTGATGGAAGCCGCCCTGCGCCGCGACGACCTGCAAGTGCACTGCTTCGCCGATCCGGAGCTCGGCCTCGAATTCATCCTCGACCGCCAGCCGCAAGTCGTGCTCACCGATATCGTCATGCCCGGGCTCTCCGGCATGGAGTTGCTCGAACGCGTTGTCGAGTTCGACCCGTCCATCGACGTCGTCCTCATGACCGCGTTCTACTCCACCGAATCCGCCGTCGAGGCCATTCGCAAAGGAGCCGCGGACTACCTCGATAAGCCGATTACCCCCCACGCCTTGCGCACTCGCCTGGACCCGCTGTTTAGCCGGCATCGCGCCCGTCAGGCTGCTCTGGAACTGGAAAAACACGTTGCCGAGAATGCGGTCTTCGCCGGCATGGTCGGCAATAGCCCGGCAATGTGGCATCTCTACTCCCAAATTCAGCGGATTGCGCCGCACTACCGCACGATTCTCGTGAGCGGCAAAACCGGCACCGGCAAGGAGCTCATCGCCAAAGCCCTTCATCACCTCGGCCCCGGCTCCCAGGGTCCGCTCGTTCCCTTGAACTGCTCCGCCCTCGTCGAGTCGCTGTTTGAAAGCGAGCTCTTTGGCCACGTTAAAGGCGCCTTCACCGGAGCGACCCAGGATAAAGTCGGCCTGTTTGAGCACGCCCACAACGGCACTCTCTTTCTCGACGAAATCGGCGACATGCCGCTGGCCACCCAAGGCAAGCTGCTCCGCGCCCTGCAGGATCAAGAAATTCAACGCCTCGGTTCGCTGCAATCCCGCAAGGTCAACGTCCGCGTCATCGCCGCCACCCATCGTAATCTCCGCGCGATGATCGCCGCCCAACAGTTTCGGGAAGATCTGTTCTATCGCCTTTCGATGATCGAGCTCAAAGCTCCTTGCTTGCTGGAACGCGACGGAGACCTGCCGCTGCTCACTCGTCATTTCGTGGCCCGCTTTGCCAGCCAGTTCGGCAAGTCGATTACCGGCCTCACCTATCGGGCCCAGTTGCTGCTCCGCCAACACGATTGGCCCGGCAACGTCCGTGAACTCGAAAACGTGATTGGTCACGCGTGCATCATGGTCATGGGTTCGCTCATCGACATCAGCGATCTGCCCGAGTTCCTCCGCGGCAAGGAAGGCCACTTTCCGGTTGCCGACCACCGTCCGCCCGTGGAAGTTGGCTCGCTCGTCGAACACGAACGCCGCCTGCTGACCGAAGCTCTCACGAAGTCGAACGGCAACCAGTCCGGTGCCGCCCGGCTCCTCCGCATCAGCCGCGACACCCTCCGCTACCGCATGAAAAAGCATGGCCTGTCGTCCTAACGGCCCATACGAAACCCGACCGTGACCTGCTGTACGCCAAACGCTTCGAACGCATAGAGCGACTGCCCCATCGAGACCTGCCGCCACTCGCCCAGAAACTGCATCTGCTTCCGAATCGGCACGAGCACCCGCACCAGCGGCTGATAGTAACGCGTCGGTCGCGAACCAGCCGACCGAAAAAGGCTCCCTCCCATCGTCAGTACCGCTCGGTTCCTGGGCAATCGCCAATCCGCCGCCAATGTCGCTGTGTGCGCGTTGTCGCGATAGAGGCTCAGCAGCGAACCGTACGTGACCGGATCCAAAAATCGCAGATCATTCCAAAGGGTGGACCGCGTATAGTCAGCCGTCACGGATACCGCCTGCCGGGTCCACTGCACCGACGCGCCAGCCTGCTGCGCCGAGAACTTCAGGTTCACCCCCGGCGTTGGATTCGAGTTGTTTGTTCGTCCGTAGCGCGCGCTCGCCTGCCAAGCGTCCGAGATCCGATAGGGAGCCCGCACCCGAAGCTGCTCATAGTTCTGCAGACTCGTCCGGAAATAAGTTTGGTCACCCCGGCCCACTTCCCCATTCACGTTGACGGTCAGCTTGGCCAAGGGTCGCAAAACGAACCCAGCCAAGCCCACGTGGCGACGCAACAATCCCGCCTCCTGCGCAGCACCGGTTGACAAG
>JANODS010001494.1:0-2958 GCA_031412835.1 Acidobacteriota bacterium
CGCTCCCCATCCAAATACGGTCGCATCGCGAGCAAAGCCTTCAGCCCCGCCGCCTGCTCCGCCGCCGAAAGCACCCCCACCGATCCATACACCACCTTCCGCCAAGCCCGCCCCTTCGGCGCCGGCGTCCCCCGATTGTCCATGCTCACGACAACATATCCCTGGTCCGCGATCGCCCGATGATACAGCCCCCGCGCACCCTGCCAGCTATCCGTCACCGTCACCCCCGCCGGCTCCCCATATACGTAAACCAACACCGGATACCGCCGCGCGGCATCAAAGTTCGCCGGCTTGATCATCCAAGCGTCCATCTCCACCCCACCCGCAATCGCAATCTTCAAAAACTCCGCCGGAGGACCCTTCGTCTCCACCCGATTCTCCGCCAACACCCGCACCCTGCGATGGTCCGGCAAGCTCACCAGCTCCGTCGTCGGAGCCTGGTCCATCGTCGAGTACGTATGAAACGCAAACTCCCCCGACGCCGCAATGTCGTAGCTATGCGTCCCGCCTCCCGCCGAAAGCCGCTCCGCCGCTCCCCCCTTCAGGCTCACTCGATACAAATGCCGCTCCGTCGCCCGCTCCGGCGAAGCGACGTAATACACGTGCTCTTTCGCCACCCGACCCACCCGCATCACGTCCACCCCCGCCGGCGTCACCGCCGTCGGAACCCCTTTCTCAACCCGATAAGCCCGCCGCCACCCATCCATTTCACTCATCACCACGAACGACCCATCCGCCAGGAACTCCGGCTCATGCGAGTCCACCCATGTCTCGTCCTCATCCCGAAACACCCGCTTCACCTGCCCCGTCTTCGCATCGGCCTCGAGCAAATCCTGCCGATTCTGCAGCCGATTCAGGTGCTGCAAAACCAAGCTCTTCCCCTCCCACCGCATCCCCGCGATGTAGTTCTCCCGCGGGTCCCCCGGCACCGCCATCCACTTCGTCTTGCCGCCCCCCGCCGAGACCACCCCCACCCGCACCGCCGAATTCGCCGTCCCCACTTTCGGATACGCAATCGGAATCAACTTCGGATACGTCGCCTCCGTATTGTTGATCAGGTTAAAAACCCCCACCCCGCTCGAATCGAACTGCCAATACGCAATCGACTGGCTATCCGGGCTCCACCGATAACCATCCCGAATCCCCAACTCCTCCTCATACGCCCAATCGGAAGTTCCGTTGATCAACGTCGCGCTCCCATCCATCGTCAACTGCCGAACCTTCCCCGTTTCAACGTCCTCCCGATACAAATTATTCCCCCGCACAAACGCGACACTCTTCCCGTCCGGGGAAAACTTCGCGAACAGCAACGAGGCATCTTCCCCCTTGCCCCCGACCTGCCGCAGCTGGCCGCTCGTCCGATCAAGAATCCAATAATCCCCCCGCGTATGGAGCCGCCAAACCTTTCGCGTGTTCGTAAACACCAGCAGCCGCCGCTGATCGGCGGTCCACGAATATCCCGCTACGGTCAAAGGCCTCGACCGCCCTTCCGGCGTCAACTGCTGAGCGGAGACCATCACCTCCCGCGCGCCCGTCGCGGTTGCATAACGAACGATTTCATTGGCCTCCAGCGTCGTATACGCCGCGCCATTATCGAGCCACGCCGCCGGCCCGAAACTCTTCATCCGAGGCGCCCCCGGCCCAAAAATCCCCGCCAGGCGGATCGGCAACCCGCCCTCCTGCGCCAGCAGCACCGCGGCGGTACAAATCAGATAAGGAAGAGCCAAAAAGCGCAGGAGCAGCATCGCTTTATGCTAATACCAATCCGCCTTCTGTTCGTCCAGCCCGACTCCGTCTCCCCCCGGCACTCCCCGATAGCTCTCGTGCCCCGCTAGCCGAAGAGCGCGCGAGTTCCCCAATCAGCGCTTCCGATTGCCAAGCGCTCCAAAACCGCCGATGTGCCTATCCCATGTTCGAAATGGTCCATCGCCCTGTGCATCCTTTCGTCGACCGTCATTCCGTCACCAGCCTCACTCGGCAGAGAGATCGCCCTCAGCATGCGATCCCCCACGCTGCCACCAGAGGTCCGCGCCATGCGGCTCGGCCAGTATCCTCGACCTCGAGTCCTCCACCCGAACCAACGGCGCTATCCCATAACCATAGCCCGCCCCACCGGAATACCCGTGGGGCAACTCCGAGTCCCTTCGGGATAATCTTACCCCGCCTGCTTCGCTTTTTCTTCACACTATCGTGAAGTCTGCCGAGACCCACGACGATAGACAGGCAGGGCACAGAATACGGCCAGTCGCAGGACGACCAAGCCGTGATCGAGCCCTCCCCCCGAAAGACTATGGCGACGATAGAAACTCAGCAATTTGGAACCCTCCAGTTCAGCGACGATGCGATCTTTGACTTTCCGGAAGGAATACCCGGATTCGAACAGGCGCATCGGTTCGTGTGCGTCGAGCGACCAGGGCTCAACCCGATCACCTTTCTGCAGAGCGCTGACGACCCAGGCATCTGCTTCATTACCCTGCCGGCGAAGTCTGTCGAGCCGGAATATGAACTCGATCTGGCACGGGACGACCTCCGGGTGTTAGGATTGGCCCAGATGCAAGAAAGTCTGGCGTGTCTGGCAATTGTCTGCATGCCGCAGGATGCGGCTCCGACAGCGAACCTATTGGGTCCGGTCGTTCTGTCCCGCGAGACGATGCGCGGGGTCCAGGCCATCCGGGAAGATAGCCGTTACTCGGCCGTTCACCCGCTCCGCGGTACCCGTCAGGAAAATCCCTCCGGAATGGCCGCCAGAGCAGCATCAGGAGACTCTGAGTGCTAATCATCCGGCGAAGACGAGGCGAGTCGATCACCGTTGGCGATGAAGTAGAAATAGAGATCCTCGAGACCTCACCGACCCAAGTCAAGCTCGGCATCCGCGCCCCGAAAAGCATCTCGGTTCTGCGCAAAGAAATCCTGATCACCCGAGAACAAAATCGCGTCGCCTCCGGCTCACCAGCCGTC
>JANODS010001495.1:0-5395 GCA_031412835.1 Acidobacteriota bacterium
TCCTACGACCGGTTGAAGGAAGACCGGGAAGAGATTTGCCGGGAATTGGCGGAGAAGACGGGTTCGGCGGTGATCCCGCCGTATGACCATCCGCTGACCATCGCGGGCCAGGGGACGACGGCGCTGGAGCTGTTGGCGGAAGTGCCGGGGTTGGATGCGATGGTTGCGTGCACGGGAGGCGGGGGCTTGTTGGGCGGATGCTGTGTGGCGGCGAAGTCGATTAACCCAGCGATTCGCATGTTTGGCGCGGAGCCGGAGTTGGCGGACGACGTGTGGCAGTCGTTACAGAAGGGGGAACGGGTGAGCATTCCGCCTTCGTTGACCATTGCGGACGGGTTGCGTACGCCGAGCCCGGGGAAGCTGACGTTTCCGATTCTGCAGGCGCATGTCGAGCAGATTGCGCTGATTTCGGAGGACGAGATTCGGGCGGCGGTGCGATTCTGCCTTGAGCGGCTGAAGATCGTCGTGGAGCCGAGCGGGGCTGTTGGCGTCGCCGCAGCGCTTTTCGGCAAGTTGCCGGCGGATGTGGCGACGGTCGGGATCGTGATTTCGGGCGGGAACGTAGATCTCGACCAGTTGGCCGAGATCTGCCGTTAGTTAGCGCTGGTTGGCCTTCAGGACCTTTTTCCGGAGGCGGATCGACTTCGGGGTGACTTCGACATACTCGTCTTCCTTGACGAATTCGATGGCCTGTTCGAGGTTGTGAATCCGGGGCGGGACGAGGCGGATGGCATCATCGGCGGAAGAAGCGCGCATGTTGGTGAGCTTTTTCTCCTTGACGATGTTGACGTCGAGGTCGTGATTCCGGGAGTTTTCCCCGACGATCATGCCCTCATAGACTTCCGTGCCGGGGTCAATGAAGATGACTCCGCGTTCCTGGAGGTTATTGATGGCATAGCCGGTGGACTTGCCGCCGCGGTCGGAGATCAAAGAACCGGTCGGACGCATTTCGATATCGCCCTGCCATTCCACGTAGCCGTGGAAGAGCGAGTTCATGATGGCGGTGCCGCGCGTTTCGGTTAGCATTTCGCTGCGGATGCCGATTAAGCCGCGGGACGGAACTTCAAATTCAAGCCGGACGCGGCCCGAACCGTGATTGATCATTTTGGTCATGCGGCCTTTGCGCATGCCCATCTTTTCCATCACGACGCCGACGAACTGTTCGGGAGCGTCGATGACGAGGAGTTCGAGGGGTTCGTGGAGGACGCCGTCGATTTTCTTCGAGATGATTTCGGGTTTGCCGACCATCAGTTCGAAGCCTTCGCGACGCATCATTTCGATAAGGATGGCGAGTTGGAGTTCACCGCGGCCCATGACCTTGAAAGCATCGGGACCGCCGGCTTCTTCTATGCGGATCGAGACATTGGTCAACAGTTCTTTGTCGAACCGGTCGCGCATATTGCGCGAAGTGACCAAGTGGCCTTCCTTACCGACGAAGGGCGACGTGTTGATCATGAACAACATGGCGATGGTCGGTTCGTCGATTTGGATGCGGGGAAGAGCTTCGGGGTTCTCAGCGCTGGAGACGGTCTCGCCGATGGTGATGCCTTCGACGCCGGAGATGGCGATAATGCTACCGGGAGTGGCGATGGTCTCGTCGACGCGTTTCAACCCTTCGAACGTGTACATCCGGGTGATGCGCGTTTTTTGGATGGAGCCATCGAGCTTACAGATGCCGACTTCGTCACCGGTACGGAGGGTGCCATTGAAAACGCGGCCAATGGCCAAGCGGCCGAGGTATTCGCTGTAGTCAAGGTTGGCGACCATCAGTTGGAGCGTGCCTTCCGGATCGCCCTTCGGCGCGGGAATGGTCGTGAGGATGGTTTCGAACAAGGGCTGGAGGTCGACGGCCGGGACGGCGAGATCGAGCGTGGCAATACCGGCCTTCCCGTTCGTGTAGACGATCGGGAATTCGAGCTGCTCTTCGGAGGCATCGAGATCGATGAACAGGTCGAAGACTTCGTTCAGAACTTCCTGGATACGCGCATCGGGACGATCGATCTTGTTGATGACGACGATGGGCTTCAAGCCCGACTCGAGCGCTTTCATCAATACGTAGCGCGTCTGGGGCAGGGGGCCTTCCGAGGCGTCAACGAGAAGCACCACGCCATCGACAATTTTCAACGCCCGTTCGACTTCGCCGCCGAAGTCACTATGACCCGGGGTGTCGCAGATGTTGATCTTGTATTCCTTGTAGCGAACGCCAGTGGTTTTCGCGAGAATTGTAATCCCGCGCTCCCGTTCTAGTTCGTTCGAGTCCATCGCGCGATCTTCGGTCGCTTCGTTGGCACGATAAATGCCGCTCTGCTTGAACATGGCGTCCACGAGCGTCGTCTTGCCATGATCAACGTGGGCGATGATGGCGATGTTTCTGGTAAGTTCTTGCGACAACTCTACCATTCTCGCACGTTACGCGCGATTTCTCATCTTTGTCGGCTGTAACTCCTTTGAAAACAAAGCAGTTCCCATAAGATCCCGCAGTGTAACGGTTAAAACACGGGTTTTGGCGGAGACTTCGACGTCGCCGAAGAACTGCATTCCGGCGCTGGGCGGCAGGTTCCCCTCCCCTTTGGGTGGTGCTTTCGCGTAGACGACTTCAATGCCGAAGGTGTCGTCGGTCTGGCCTGGGCCGAAGGTTCCGGCGTTGAGGGGACCGGCGATGAATTCCCAAAACGGGGTGAAGTTTTTGTACTGCGCACGGTCAGGATGATAGTGGTGGGCGGCGGTGTAGTGGACGTCGGCGGTGAGCCAAACGGTATTCTGGATGCCGGCTTGCTTGATGCCGGTGAGGAGTCGAGCCATTTCAATTTCGCGACCGAGGGCGGGGCCGTTGCCGTTGGCGGTGGCTTCAAATTTTGGCCGCTTCTGGTCGTCGTTGCCGTCGCCGACGAGGAGGCCGATGGGCATATCGGCAGCGATGATCTTCCAAACAGCTTTCGATTCGCGGAGGCCCTTGAGGAGCCAATCGACCTGGGGGCGACCGAGAAAGGCGGTCTCGGCTTCTTCGCGGTTCGCGGTATTCGGTCCACGATAGCTTCTCATGTCGAGGACGAAGACGTCTATCAGCGGGCCGTATGGGATATGGCGGTAGACCTTGGAGCCGGCTCCGATGGGGGCGTATTCGCGGAAGGCGCGCTCGCCGCGGGCGACGAGAAGCGGCACGCTTTTCTCTTTGTAGCGGGCGTCGTCGCGGATGTCTTTCGAGTCCGACCAGTTGTTCATCACCTCGTGGTCGTCCCATTGCCAGATTTGGGGGACTTCGCTGTGGAAGCGGCGGACGCTCGCGTCCATGAGGTTGTAGAGATGGGCGCCGCGGAATTCGGCGAGGGTTTCGGCCACCTTGCTTTTGGCTTCGGTGGTGACGTTGCGCCAGAAGGTGCCGTCTTTGAGTTTGACTTCGGCGGGGACGGGGCCATCGGCGTAGATGGTGTCGCCGGAGTGGATGAAAAAGTTCGGCTGGGTCTTGCGCATGGTCTCGTAGATCTTCATGCCGCCGAACTCGGGGTTGATGCCCCAGCCTTGGCCGACGGTGTCTCCACTCCAGCAGAAGCGGACATCGCCGCGGCCGGGGGTGGAGAACGAACCGGTGATAGGGGCGCTGACGGCGCGGGTGACGAGATCTTCGAACGTTACTTCGTAGATAATTTTTTGTCCACCTGGGAGGCCTTCGAGGGGGATGCGGCCGGTAAAGTCGGTGACGTCGAGGCAGTAGGGCCCGGGGACGACGGTGCGTTCGCCGCGGTCAGAGGTAGCCCAACTGACGCGCATTTTAGAAGGGCGGTCGGCCCGACTCCAGACAAGGGCGGTTCCGGAGTGGACGTCGCCGACCGAGGCTCCTTGTTCGGTGAGGGGCCGAGCTTGCACGAGGGCGGGAACGCCGAAGGCCAGGGGGAACAAATCGCGTCTTCTCATCATTTGCAGCATCTCACAGCATTTGCCCCGTCGCGCGACGTGGGGGACTGCGATAATGAAGTTATGGTTAAATCCGCAGGTCTTCCGATCGTAGTTATTGTCGGTCGGCCTAACGTCGGCAAATCGACGTTTTTTAATGCCGTTACAGGGACCCGTCGCTCGATCGTTCACGATGAGCCGGGCATTACGCGCGACCGCATCAGTGGCATCACGACACATCGCGGCCGCAAGTTCGAAATTATTGATACGGGTGGAATTATTCCGGACGATCACGACCTGATCCCTTCCGAGATTCTGAAGCAGGCTAAGTTTGCGTTGGACGCGGCTTCGTGGGTCGTGTTCCTGATTGATGGGCGGACGGAGATCACGTCGGCGGACCGGGACCTGGCGAAGATGCTGAAGAAGCTGGGTAAGCCGGTGGTGCTGGCGGTGAATAAGATCGACACCGAGAAGAGCCACAAGCTGACGATGGGCTTTTACGAACTGGGCATTGAGCCGTTGTTCGCCGTATCGTCGGAGCACAAGGTTGGCATCCACGAACTGCTGGACTTCGTGACGGAAGACTTCCCCATCGAGCAGAAGGTGGAGGAAGGAGACGAAGCGCCGCCGGAAGTGAAGAAGATCAAGGTGGCGATTATTGGTCGGCCGAACGTTGGCAAGTCGACGTTGATCAACGCGGTGGTGGGGTCGGACCGGAGTATCGTAAGCCCGGTGGCGGGGACGACGCGGGATTCGGTGGACGAAACGGTTCATCATGGCGGAACGGATTTTGTATTTGTGGATACGGCGGGTATTCGGCGGAAAGGGAAGACGGTTGCCGATGCCGAAAAGCTAAGTGTCGTGATGGCGCAGCGGAACATCCGCATGGCCAACGTGGCACTGATCATCATCGACGCGAGCGAAGGGATCATGAACATGGACGCGCACATCGCGGGGTATGCGCATGAGGCGGGCCGCGCGATTATCATCGTCGTGAACAAGTGGGACATTTCGCCGAACAAGAAGAAAGCTGATTTCGAGCAGAAGCTGCGGGACGAGTTAAAGTTCCTGGAGTTTGCTCAGATCGCATTCATTTCGGCGAAGAACAATCAGGGGATCACGCAGCTTTACGACATGATCGAAGTGGCGTACAAGTGGTCGAACCATCGGGTGACGACGGGCGAGTTGAACCGATTCTGCGCGATGGTGGAATTAAAGCCCGACACGAAGATCAAGTACGTGACGCAGGCGTCGTTGCGGCCGCCGACGTTCGTCGTGTTTACGGACCGACGGGAGATGCACTTTTCGGCGGAGCGGCAATTGGTGAACTTGTTCCGGAAACATTTCGGGTACATCGGGACGCCGATTGTGATTAAGCATCGACCGGCGCCGAAGCGAAAGCCAAAGTCGTAGGGATGGCTTACGAGCTGCACGCGCTGTTGGGCAATGGAGCACCCCCTGGCGAGCCCCACGTTGCCCTACGGCGCGCTCTGTGGCTACTGCC
>JANODS010001496.1:0-2244 GCA_031412835.1 Acidobacteriota bacterium
GAGCGCGACGAGCCGTTATTCGAGATTTCCACGGATAAAGTGGATACTGAGATTCCATCCCCCGCCGCCGGTACGCTTACCGAGACGCTGTTCGAAGCCGGCGCCGTGATTGGCATCAACACGGTTGTCGCCAGGATCAGCGATGGCGCGGCGGCCCCGGCACCCGCGCCCGCGGCTGCTGCTGCTCCGCCGCCGCCCCCCGCCGCGCCCGTCAACGAGCCAGAACCGGTCATTAACCCGGCCACGGTCCCCGCGGTCGCTGCTCCGATCCCCGCGGTCGCGCCCGCGGTCGAGCCAGCTCCGGAAGCCGATTTCGGTCTCCTCTCGCCGCTGGTCCGGAAGATGGCCCGAGAGAACAATATCGACCTCGCGAACGTCAAGGGCACGGGTGCCGGCGGCCGGATCACAAAGGAAGACCTCGAAGGGTTCCTGGCCTCCAAGGCGGCTCCGGCCCCCGTCGCCGCTCCAGTTGCCGCTCCAGTTGCGGCCCCCGTCGCTCCTCCCGTCGCCGCTGCCGCGCCGCCCCCTCCGGCTCGCGCCGAAGCGGCCAAGTACCGCGTCGAACCCATGTCCACCATGCGGCTGAAGATCGCCGAGCACATGATCATGAGCCAGGCCACTTCGGCCAGCGTCACCACTGTCCACCGGGTCGACATCACCAACATCGCCAAACTGCGCGATCGCCAGAAAGACGCCTTCAAAGCCCAGTACGGCTATGGCCTCACCTTCCTGCCGTTCATCGCGGCTGCCACCGCCAAGGCCTTGCGCGAGTACCCCATCTTCAACGCCTCGATTGACGGAAAGAACATCGTCTATCACGGCGACTGCAACATCGGAATTGCCGTGGCGCTCGATGGTGGTTTGATCGTACCCGTGATTCAACACGCGGACGAGAAGAACGTCGTCGGCCTGCAACGGGACATCGTCGACCTGGCGGCGCGCGCACGGTCGAAGAATCTGAAACCGGCCGATATCCAGGGCGGCACGTTCAGCATCACGAACTTCGGCAGCTTCGGCAGCGTGTTTGCGACTCCGGTCATCAACCAGCCGAACGTGGCGGTCCTGGGCGTCGGTACGGTTGAAAAACAACCGGTTGTCATCAACGACGCGATTGCCATCCGTTCCATGTGTTTCCTGGCGCTGACGTTTGACCATCGTCTCATCGACGGTGCTCTGGCCGATCAGTTTACGGGCCGCGTGAAGCAGTTGCTCGAGAACTGGTCCGACTCCGTGATGTAATCGAAGGATGAAACTCCGTTGGGCCGCGCTGGTCTTTACCACAATCGCCAGCGCCGCCCCATCGGAACTGATCCTTCAAATCGAGCAGGCGGCGATTCTGGAAACGCCCCTGATGCGGGCCGACACGTTGTTCTCGGCCGCCGAGTTAGTCACTGACAAGGAAACCCGTCTGCGGCTCGTGCAGCGGGGTTTGAGCGCCATGGCGGGCGCTCGGAACGAAGAAGCCAGAGGCTTCTATACGGCGGCGGCAACGGCCCTGCTGGCCGAGGTCGATCCTGAACAGGCGTTGCGACTTGCGCAGGAAGCGCCGGTGCGCCAAGCCGCCGCGTGGCTGGCTGACTACCGAGGCCGCGCCTTTACGTTTCTCCTGGAAAGAAAGCCGGAACTCGTGGAAGAAGCCCTACGCGCCGGTGCTTTTCATGTGCCAGCGGCGGCGGAGCGGCCGGATCTGTTTCCGCTGCTCTTCGCCAATTTCCCGAAGGGACGAGCCCGTTTGGAGGACGTGGAATTGCTTCTGCAGGCAGCGGAAAAGGTGGCCCCGTCCCTGGCCGTGGAAGCGGTGACGGCCGCCTTCGAAGCGCGCGGAACACCCGAGGACTACGAAACCGCGTGGATCGGCGACGTGGAACTCGAAGGCGGCATGCGGCGTGCCATTCTGATTCGAATCGCGCAGCACGTCCGCGCGTTCCTGCCCGACCAGTGGTCCCGGTGGGCCGACCAATTTGGAGACCTGTCGGAGATGCCCACCGAGCGGCCAAAAATCGAAATCGCCCGGTCCGAGCCGGGCGATTTAGAAGAACGTTTGTTGGCCAAAGGGCCGGTGGGAGAGTATCTTGATGCCGTCATGCGCCGGTCTTGCGTGACGACCGATTTCACGCAACACCGAGAGTGCGCGGCAGCGGCGGCTCGGGTTGCTGAGGTCTATCGTCTCCAGGGCGTCCGCCCGGATGAGATCGGCCTCCGCAACGCCAGCCTCCGCGCTCGCTGGTTGATAGAGGAGCTTCG
>JANODS010001497.1:0-5171 GCA_031412835.1 Acidobacteriota bacterium
GGTTGGAGATCGGGTACTCGTTGCGGGGGCGGTCGAAGCGGACTTCCGGGGCGATGGTCAGGTAGCGGGTTTTGAACTCGAGGCCTGCTCCAACGACGGGACTTCCTTTGCGGAAGTCCGACTGTTCGAATCGGCGGCCAACAGGTTCGGGTACGGGAAAGTTCGCGGGTAGGCATGAGCCCTGGGGGCCAGTACAACGGATAGCGCCGGTCGTCTGGGTTGCGGTTCGAGACCAGGAGTAGCCGGCGCTTACGAACGGTCGCAACGGACCGATATTGAAACGGTATTTGAGCAACAGCGGGAAGTCCCAGATACTGGACCGCTGGTAATTGTTCGTGAGGTAAGCGTTGGTCCCGGGTGAGAGTTGGAACGAGAAGACGTCGTCAGATTGCCGTGTCCGATACAAGGCGTTGAACTCTAGAGCGAAACGATACGGCAGTCGCAACTCGATGGACGGGCCTCCGGTCCACCGGCCTTGGGTTGTAGTAGTCATCTTTGGGTCGTTCAACGGGGCGCCGATTTTGGCGCCGAGGGAGAGGGAGAACGGTTTGTCGGACTGGGCGAACAGGGCCAGGCCGAGGAATGGGAAGAGTAAGACGAATCGCATGGAAACTAACAAGGCACGCGAATGGCCAGTTGAGCAGTGAGGCAAGCAAAGGGTCAATTCTGATTACCCTGTGCATGCGGGGGTCAGGTGTCGTGCTGCGTCAACACTGTGCCGATGGTCGCGAGGGAACGGCCGAACAGCGACATCTGGCCCGGATCGGCAAATACGGCGGCGAAGTCGTCCGGCTCGAAGGCCCTGGCTAGCCTTGCGGCGTACGTCTCTCGCAGGAGCCGGGCGTAGTGCTCTACATCGTAGTCTCGTGGATCAGTGCCTTCCTCCACGACTCCTCCGGCCCCGCCCTTCACGCGATACACTCGTACCTTATCGCCAACGCTCCAGGCCGTCCTGCCGCTCCCGAGCATCGCTTCGTAGGGCAGTTCCCGGCGGCTGCCGCGCGTCTCCAGATAGCGCTCCGGTGCCTTGGTCAGCCGGACTCGCGAGGAGACCTCATAGGTGGGCAACTCGCGGCAGCGTAGCGCGTCCACTGTGGTTAGATAGACTTCCCGAACCCCGGCCACATCGCCGACCAGGAGCCGCGCGATAGAGGCCCGTAAGAACGCTTCGCCGAAGGGCTCGGCGCGGCTGGAACGAAAGGCGACGCCGCGCAGGAGCAGTTTGCCGTCATAGGTCAAGAGCGCATAATTCTTCGGCTCATGAGAAAGCATGGCGGCGTAGCGGCCTTCGAATTCTAGCTGCACGAGCGGCGGCAACAGCGCGTTGACCTCGCTGACGACGCGGCGTTCGTCGGTCTCCGTCCACGACTCGGGAACGGAGAAATAGACGCCGTCGGTGTCTGCTTCGAGGAGCGTTACGCCGCGGGCCGCCAGTTCGGCGCACATCAACGCCAACGTCTCTCGACCGCGGCGCGTGACTTCATTGGCGGCATGGACATCGGCGAAACGGGTCAGCCCATCGCCGGCGGCGAGGTAGCCGTAGGCCGTGTTGACGACGAGCTTCATCGCGGCCGAGAGCGCCTCGTGCTCGTGTTGTTCGGTCGACCCCGGCGTCGCCAATCTCGCCGCGGCTTTGGCCGCCAGGCGGCGCTCGACCAACTGATCGACGGTCGCGAGCAGCACGCCCAGATGGTCCCGCTCCGGGCCGATGCGGTAGGCGCGCATCAGGGAGGGATACAGGCTGGCGACGTCGGCCTTGACGATTCTTCGCGCTACCCCGCTGGCGAACAGATGCAGCGCGGCACCGGTGTGGGCGGTGCCGTCTCCAGCCCGATGCGCCGGCAGGGCCATGCCGGAACGGAGGTAGGCGCGGACGAGAAGCGGGTCAATGACTCCGGTGGCGGCACCGGCATCGGCGAGCCGTTCATAGCGCCGTGGAGCCATGG
Source organism: Acidobacteriota bacterium (assembly GCA_031412835.1). Taxonomy (GTDB): domain Bacteria; phylum Acidobacteriota; class Terriglobia; order Bryobacterales; family Bryobacteraceae. The sequence continues at coordinate 1,947 of JANODS010001497.1, forward strand.
TGGCCAAGGCGAACGCGGCTCCGCCGAGCATTTGGGCGAGCTCCGCGACCTCCTCTACGTCGGAGGCGGCGTAGCGCCGGACGCGGTCCGGATCGGTTTGATAGACGGTATGGATGCGGTCGCCAGGGATGTTTTCCCGGTCCGTTTTTGCGATGCCCAGGTGGCGGGCGACTTCCTTAAGGCCGTGACTCGGCAGTTCGCGGGCGGCGAAGTCATAGCGCTGCACGGCGTCCAAAGTATCGATCAACTCCCGCCCCGGTACGACGAAGCGAACGCGGCGACGGCCCGGTCGCTGGCGCAGCCCAGGTGCCCCGATGCGCCCGAGCGCGAGGGGCACGCGGAGGAGGCTGGCACGGTGGTCGAGGAACGGCAGATCGAACCCTTGCAGGTTGTGGTTTTCGATCACGTCCGGGTCGGCGGCTTGGACCTTGGCCACGAGTCGGCGAACAAGGTCGGCTTCGTCGGGGCCTTCGAGGACCTCGGTGTTCCCGTCGGGGTCTCGCACGGCGATCATGAAGATGCGGCTGTCTTCCGGGGAGAGGCCGGTGGTTTCGAGGTCGAACTGGAGGCGCCGGAGATGGCGATACGAGAGGCCGCGAAAGTAGGTGCGGCCGGTGGCGACCAAGTACTGTTCTTCGGGGAGGAGGGAGAGGACGGACTCCTGGCCAAGTTCGCGGAGATGGCGGACGCCGCGAGCGCGACAGATAGCAGAGGCGAGGGCCGTGCCGTCTTCGGCAGACAGGAAGTAGCGCAGAGCCCCGGGGCCGTCGAGCTCGCGATAGCTCAGGGAAGGCAGGTCATCAATGCGGTCGAGCAGGAGCCAGGGCCGGAAGCGAGCCTCTTCTCGGATGAGGGTAAGAGTCTCTGGATGGCGACGCCAGAGGACGGCGCGGCCGTTGGCTTCGGCCCAGACGGAGACGATGCCGGGCGTGGGATCCCAGCCCCAGAGCCACTCTTCGTTCAAGGCCTTCATTGGGGAAAGGTGCGGTAGACGGCCTTTTCGAAGGCACGGAGGGTGGAGACGGCGGCAGGATCGAGGAAGGGTTGGAACTGCATTAGCAGTACGGCGCAGAGCTGACGGGCGGGGTCGACCCAGAAGTAGGCGTTGTTGGATCCGGCCCACGCGAGGCTGCCGGCGGAGCGGCCGCCGGGGTAGGCGACGGGATTCAGGAGGAAGCCGAAGGTGAACTTGTCGCGGGCTTGGGGGTCAGGGTTCAGGCGGAGGTTGGCCGTGACGGTGGGGTAGGAGGTGGGCAGCTCGGGGACGTCGAGGGATCCGATTTGGTTGACGGTCATGAGGCGAGCCGTGTCGGGTTGCAGGATGGAAGAGGGGCTGAGGATGAATTGAAGGAACTTGGCGTAGTCGGGCGCGGTGGAGTAGAGGCCGCCTCCGCCGGTGAAGGTTTTGGCAGGTGGAGTGGGGCGGCGGGGGTCTGGACGGAGGAGCCCATTGCGCTGGCGGCGTTGGTTGGTAACGAGGCGGGGGAACTTGGCGTTGGGCAGGAGGAAGCTTGTATCCTTCATGCCTAGCGGCTCGAAGATGTGGCGTTGGAAGTACTCTTCGAGGTTGAGGCCGCTGATGGTTTCGACGAGGCGGCCAGCCCAATCGACGCTGGTGCCGTAGGTCCAGCCGGTGCCGGGGTCGAAGCGCAGCGGGAGCAGGCCAGTGGGGGCGGGTTTCGCATGGCGGTACTTGGCCAGGAGCGGATCCCAGGTGGTGTAGGCGAGGCCGGAGGTGTGGGTGAGCAGATGGCGAAGGGTGATTTTGGTTTGGGCGGGGCGGAGGACGGTTAGCGATTCGAGGACGGGCAGTTGGGCGAGTTCGGGGAAGTGGTTCTCGACGGGTTCGTCGAGGGAGAGCTTGCCTTGTTCGACGAGTTGGAGGGTGGCGACGGTGGTGACGGCTTTGGTGAGCGAGGCGACGGAGAAGATGGCGGTGAGGGGGACGCCGACGGAGCCAGAGTAGAGGAGCTTCGTGGGGGAGGCGACGATGGCGGTGACGGCGGGGAGTCTGAATTGGCGCAGCGCCTGGGTGATGGCTAGGGGTTGAGCGAGGAGAGGGGCGGCGAGGAGGGAGGCGGCGAAGGTACGGCGTTGCATGAGGTCTATCCACCTCGATAGTAGCGCCGTGTCATGATCTTGCTTATGAAGCTGAATCGGAGAGAGGCGACGGCGTTGGCGGTAGCAGCCTTGGCGGGCCCGGCGGAGGCGGCGGTGCCGGAGATCTGCGCGTTGAGCGCGGTGGAGATGGCAAGGCGCATTCGGGCGAAGCAGCTTTCGGCCCGGGAGGTTTTGGCGGCGCACCTGGGGCAGATTGAACGGGTGAATCCGAAGGTGAACGCCATCGTGACGTTGGTGGCGGAGCGGGCGCAGGCAGCGGCGAAGGCGGCGGATGAGGCGACTTCGAAGGGTGGTCGATTGGGGCCTTTGCATGGGCTTCCGATCGCGCACAAAGACCTGCAGCCGACGAAGGGGATTCGAACCACTTTCGGATCGCGGATCTACAAGGATTTCGTGCCGACCGAGGACTCGCTCCTCGTCGAGCGCGTGAGAGAGGCCGGGGCGATTCTGGTGGGGAAGACGAACACTCCGGAGTTTGGGGCGGGGTCGCAGACGTTCAACGAAGTGTTCGGGGCGACGCGGAACCCGTACGGCTTGACGCAGACCTGCGGAGGGAGCAGCGGTGGCGCGGCGGTGGCGCTGGCGTGTCGGATGCTGCCTTTGGCGGACGGGAGCGACATGGGCGGATCGCTGCGGAATCCGGCCAGTTTTTGCAACGTTGTGGGCTTTCGGCCTTCGCCGGGACGGGTGCCAAGTTGGCCGGCGCCGATGAGCATGTCGCCGCTATCGGTGGAGGGGCCGATGGCGCGGTCGGTGGAGGATGTGGCGTTCTTTTTGGCGGCGTTGGCGGGGCCGGATGGGCGGTCGCAGATGGCGTTGAGCGAGCCGGGGAGCCGGTTCGCGGCACCGTTGGGGCGCAGCTTCAAGGGCGTGCGGGTGGCTTGGTGGAGGGACTTGGGAGGGCAGCCGGTGGACCCGCGGGTGCGGGCGATTGTGGACGGGCAGCGGAAGGTATTTGAAGCGCTAGGTTGCATCGTGGAGGAGGCGGAACCCGACTTTGCGGGGGCGGACGAGACGTTCAAGACGCTGCGCGAATGGTCGGGGGCGTTGGGCCGGGCGGAGCTTGTGAAGCAGCATCGGGGCCTGTTCAAAGACACGATTTTG
>JANODS010001498.1:0-2474 GCA_031412835.1 Acidobacteriota bacterium
TTCTCCTCACCGTCCCCACCGCTCTCGAACGCACCGGCGACTTCTCCCGCACCGTCACTACCACCGGCCAGCAGATTCGCATCTTCGACCCGACCACCACCGTCCCCAACCCCGCCGCCCCCGGCCAATTAAACCGCCAACAGTTACCCGAAAATAGCATCCCCGCCACCCGCAACGATCCCATCTCGCGCAAGGTCCTCGAGTTCTACCCCCTCGCCAACCGCGACACGGTCGTCCAGAACTTCGCCCAAAACAATACCCGCGCCAACGATACCAACCGCCAGTTCGTCCGCTTCGATCAATCCGTCGGCGCCCGTCATCGCCTTTTCCTCACCTTCGGCGTCCAGGGCAATACCCAATTCTCTCCCGGCATCAACATCGCCTTCCCCGGCGAAGGCGTCAACGGGGAACAGGGCCAGGTGAAGAGCAAAGCCATCTCCACCGTCCTCTCCGATACCGTCACTTTCTCCCCTTCCTTCATCGGCCAGTTTCGCGTCAGTGCAACCCGTCGCGTTATCGAAACCGAACTCCGCAGCAAGGGCTTCGACTTCACCCAACTCGGCTTCCCCGCCTCCCTCAAAGCCCGCGCCAAAACCCTCATCTTCCCCCGCTTCGCCCCCGCCGACATCGCCCCCCTCGGGGCTGATCGCGCTTCCTATTTCGTCGACGCCGAAGGCAACTACGAAGGCCAAGCCCACTTCACTTTCCTGCGCGGCAACCACTCCTTCAAAGCCGGCTACGACTACATGTTTCAGTACTTCAACGTCTTCCGTCCGGAACGCCCCTCCGGCGTCTACGATTTCTCCCGCACCTTCACCCAGGGCCCCAACCCCACCGCCTCCAGCGCCACCGCCGGCCACGGCCTGGCCACCATGCTCCTCGGCGCCCCCACCGGTGGCTCTTTCAGCGACGATCCCGCCCTCGCCACCTCGCAGCTCTACTACGCCTCCTATCTCCAGGACGATTGGAAAGTCTCTCGCAAGCTCACGGTCAACCTCGGCGTCCGTTGGGAATACCAAGCCCCCTGGACCGACCGCTTCAATCAACTCGGCTACTTCGACCCCACCGCCATCGACCCCATTACCAAACGCCCCGGCGTCCTCCGCTTCACCGGTCGCGACGGCAACCCCCGCCATCAAACCGACGCCGATCGCAACAACATCGCCCCCCGCATCGGCCTCGCTTGGCAGCTACCCAAGCGCACTGTCCTTCGCGCCGGCTATGGGATCTTTTACTTCCCCGGCAGCGGTGGCGTCGGTGCCGGTGCCAGCGACCTTGGCAGCGGCTTCCTCGCCCAGACACCCGTTTTCCTCGGCGCGCCTCCCGCCGCACCCAACACCCCGCCCACCGGTGCCACCCTCGCCCGCTCCTTCGAAGCCGGCTTCTTCGACGCCCCCAATACCGGCGTCGGCTCCAGCATCGGCACCGCCTTCCGCCCCTGGGTCACCCCCTTCAATCATCAGTGGAATTTCAACCTCCAACACGCCCTCACTTCCACGCTGCTCATTGAAGCCGCCTACGTCGGCAACCGCGGTCAACGCATCTGGATCAACCGCAGCCGCACCGCCGTCGACGCCAACTTCCTCTCCCTCGGCTCCGCCCTCGACGATCTCGTCGCCAACCCCTACTTCGGCGTCATTCCCACCGGTGCTCTCAGCGTCGCTCAAGTCCGCCGCAGCCAACTGCTCCAGCCCTTCAACCACTACACCGGCATCACCCGTTTCCGCGATCCCGTCGGCGATTCCATCTATCACGGCTTCACCCTCCGCATCGATAAGCAATTCAGCCACGGCCTCAGCTTCCAAGCCGCCTTCACCGCGGGCAAGCAAATCGACAATGTCGGCGAGCGCTTCGGTGGCCGCTCCGGATTCCTCGATCCGAACAATCTCGGCCTCTCCCGCTCCACCAGTGAAGAGGATCGGCCCCAACACTTCATCACCAACTACATCTACGAACTCCCGTTCGGCAAGGGCCGCAAATGGCTCAACACCGGCCTCGGGAGCCACCTGCTCGGCCGCTGGCAGTTCAGCGGGGTCACCACCTTCAGCCGCGGCCTCCCCATGGTCATCACCGGCCCCAACAACACCCGTCTGCCGGGCGTCGGCGCCGCCGCGGTGCGCTTGAAGGATCCCGTCCTCCCCGACGGCCAGCGCACCCTCGACCGCTACTTCGATACCAGCGCCTTCCTCCCCGCGCCGACGTACTCCATGGGCAACGATTCCCGCACCCAACCCAAGCTCCGCATCCCCGGCCTCAATACGTTCGACCTCAACATCAGCCGCTCCCAACCCATCGGCGAACGCATGAATGTTCAGTTCCGCGCCGAACTTTTCAACGCTTTGAACAAGCCCCAATTCGGAGCGCCCCAGGGCAGCGTCACCGCCACCAACTTCGGAGCCATCACCACCGCCTCCAATTCGCGCGTCGTCCAAGTCGGGCTTCGCCTTAGCTTCTAGCCGCCTAACGGGAGGATG
>JANODS010001499.1:0-4204 GCA_031412835.1 Acidobacteriota bacterium
AAGCCCCGCGCGTGCCCCAACGCCTCCTCGGCTTTGGCGCCCGCAATCCGATCTTCACTCTTCCTCCCGGCTTCGTTCGCCGCCTTGGTTCCCTCAATTCTCACTTTCACTACTCCGGTACTTACCAGTCCGGCGGCAAGCGTATCGGCTATCTTCGCTTCCCGGATTTCGATCCGCCCACTTTCGGTGCCTACAACGAACTGGCCACCGAAATCGCGTTTCTGAAAGCCAACACCGACGGCCTCGTCATCGATATCACTCGCAACGCCGGTGGCGGCTGCTACGGCCACGAAGCCCTCCAACTAGTCATCCCGAAAACCTTCCGCGGAGCTACCGACGAAATTCGCCCCAGCCTGTCCGATCTCCAATATTGGGAGTATCTCAAGAGCAACCCGTTTCGCGATCTAGAACCCTGGCAAATCAATCTCATGACCTCGGTCTACCAACAACTCGCCCAAGCCTACAGTGAAAACCGCGGCCGCACCGGCCCCCTCCCCGTCTGCTCGGAATCCATCGATGTCGAACCCCTCCGCAATCGAGACGGCTCCCTCACCGCCTACGACAAGCCCATCCTCCTGCTCACCGACGAGTTCACCATCTCATGGGGAGATACCTTCGCTCAAATCTTCGCCGACGCCAAACGCGGCCCGCTCTTCGGCCTTCGAACCAACGGCGCCGGAGGCTCCGTCCTCTTCGGCGAAGGCGGCCCCTACACCGAAAGCTCCCTGAGTTACACCACTTCGCTCAGCGTCCGCGCCGCTCCCGTTGCCGCACCCGGCTACCCGGTCACCGCTTACTATGAAAACGTCGGCATCCATCCTGACATCCCTTACGACATGATGACCGAAGAAAACCTCCGTAATGGCTACCGCCCCTACGTGGAAGCGTTCACCCAAGCCATCCTCGCCGAGATCAACAAGGCGGCCAACTAACATGCGCATTCTCTTCCTCCTCGCCGCCTTCGCCCTTCCATTAGCCGCGCAGATGACCCCGGATCAACGCGCCTTCGAAATACAGTCTCTCGCGGCCACGTACGCCCGAAACTACGCTCCCTACGAATGGAAAAAGCAGCTCTATAACTTCGACCTATTCGACCTCCGCCCGTGGGTCGCCCGCGCCCGCGCTGCCAAAGATGACATCGAGTTCTTCGAGATCGCCTCTGAATACGTCGCCAGCCTCCGCGACACCCACACCTCTTACTTTCTCCCCTCCACCTTCGTCGCCTCCACCGGCCTTCATGCCGACCTCTATGACGGTAAGGTGGTCATCGATTCCATCAACCGCACCCTGCTTCCCTTGGCCCGTTTCCCCTTTCAAATCGGCGATGAGATCATTTCGGCCGATGGACGCCCCGCCGAAGAGCTGGTAACTTACTATCGGAAATTCTCTTACTCCGGCAACGAGCGCTCCGCCCGCCGCCTCGCCGCCCTTCGTCTTGTCTCTCGCGCCCAAGCCACCATCCCCCGAGCCCCCGAAGTCGGCGAGAATCTCGTTTTGGTTTTGAAACGCCAATCCCTCGGCACCGAAGAAACGTTCACGATTCCCTGGAATAAGTCCGGCGAGGCGGTCGGGAAACTAGGCCCCGTGCCCTCCCCCCGCGCCTCCGAACCGCCGGTCGACCAGACTCCCGACTACCTCCTCCCCCTCCACCAACTGGCCAATGAGTCCGTCCCCTCCGACGAGGCACAAGACGTTCTCAATTACGGTTCCTTAGTTCAAGTCTGGGCCTGGCCCGCCGCCTCGCGTTACGTCGCGCGACCATCGAACTTCTTCCGTGTCGGGATCTTCCAAACGGAAAACCTCCGCATCGGTTACGTCCGCATCCCCAACTTCTCGCCCTCCAGTCAAGCGCAGGCACTGGCCGATTTGGAGTCACACATCCGATTCTTCAACGACAACACCGACGGCCTCATCATCGACGTCATGCGCAATACCGGCGGCAGCGCTTGTTACAACGAGGAAGTCCAGCGCCGCCTCATCCCCTACAACTTTCGCGGCCTCGGCCGCGAGATTCGAGCCAACCGAAGCTGGCTGAACAGCTTCTCGAACTCCTATGAATCCGCCCGCGCCAACAACGCCGAACCCTGGGTCGTTCAGACTTACGAAGTCCTCCTCGCCGAAATGAAACTCGCCTTCTCGGAAACCCGCGCCCGCACCGGCCCCCTCCCCATCTGTTCGCCCAGCCTCGACCGCGTCCCCGCGGCGGTCACTTACAACAAACCACTCATGGTGATGACCGACGAGTTCTCCACCTCGGCCGCCGATGGCTTCCCCGCCGCCCTCCAAGACGCCCGCCGAGGCCCCATCTTCGGTTACCGCACCAACGGTGCCGGCGGCACCGTGCAGGACTTCCCCACCGGGCTCTATTCAGAAGGCTACACGCGATCAACCATCGCCCTGCAGCACCGCCAACGCCCCGTCGTCGTCGAAGGTTACCCCACCACCAACTACGTCGAAAACGTCGGCGTCCACCCGGACCTTCCGTACGACTACATGACCCTCGAAAACCTTCTCAACCAGGGCCGCCCGTTTGTCGAAGCGTTCTCGAAGGCCATAGCCGAGCATATCCGCCAAAATCCCTAGCCATCATAAAGGTATGCGGAAAACGCTCCAGCATTCGTTTGGCTATCGAATTGCTGACGAATCGGCATGACCCTAATTCGCTCAGTTTCCTTGCTGGCGGCGCTGTTCCTCCCCTCTGAATCGTCACTCTTGGCTTGGGACAAGCTTCCGCTCCCGAAGGCACCAGTTCGTATCGTAAATCCGACCAACGCCCTGGAAAAAGTGAATGACTCAACTGACATCAGCAATGTCATCCCCGGGTCCTCCGGCGTCCGCGTCCTCCGGGCTCAAATCTTGTTGGATCGCGCTCGGTTCTCCCCGGGCGAGATTGACGGCAGATTCGGCCCGGACCTCGAAATCGCTGTCAAAGGTTATCAGGACAGGCACCAGTTGAAGCCCACGGGCGTCGTCGACGCCGAAATGTGGGCCCTGCTCAACAAAGACACCGAAGACCTACTCGTCAATTACATCATCACCCCGCAAGATATTCGTGATCCCCTTGTCTCCATTCCAAAGGACGTACAGGAACAAGCCAAACTAAAGCGAATGGGCTTTCAGACGGCAGACGAACGCATCGCGGAACTCTTCCACGTCTCCCCCCAACTTCTGCTCCAACTCAACCCTGGCAAAAAGTTCTTGCTCGCAGGCGAAGAAATACTGGTTCCCCGCTTCACCCGCGCCGTCGCCACCCGTGCCGCCCGCGTGGTCGTATCGAAATCGAAGCGGACCGTCACCGCCGTTGCGGCGAATGGCACAGTCATTGCCCAGTACCCCGCCACCATCGGCGGTCCCCATGACCCTCTGCCCATCGGGTCCTGGAAAATCACCTCCGTGCAGCCAAACCCCGTCTTTTACTACAACCCGGAACGATTCTGGAGCGCCAAGAAAGACGGGTCCAAAGCCCAACTGCCACCCGGCCCGAACAATCCAGCGGGTTCCGTTTGGATTGGACTTTCAAAACCTCACTACGGCATCCACGGCTCCCCCGAACCGGGCACCGTCCGCCGCACCGAATCATTTGGATGTATCCGCCTAACGAACTGGGACGCTTCGGAGCTCGCGAAAATGATACGCGTCGGCACCCCAGCGATCCTTGAGGAATAGCGCGATGCTACGCCGCTTTTGCCTTAGCCTTCCCTTCGCACTCGTTGCTTGTCCAAGTAACTCCGTGGAGTTGGTGCTGCCCATTGAGGGCCTAACGGCAAACGATCTTCGCGATACCTTTCAAGAGCCCCGGAGGGGCGGCCAGCATGACGCGATTGACATCCTCGCGCCGCGCGGAACTCCGGTTCGGGCGGTCGTCCGCGGTTCGATCCGTAAACTATTCTTAAGCAAGCCGGGCGGTCGAACAATCTACCTCTTCGACGAATCCAGTAAATATTGCTACTATTACGCGCACCTAGAGGCCTACGAGCAGGGTCTGCGGGAAGGCGCCACGGTCAACTCCGGCGAAGTCATTGGATACGTAGGTTCGACCGGCAACGCCGACCCGCGCGTCCCTCATCTTCATTTGGCGATGGTTGAGTTGGGCCCTGCGAAAGAGTGGTGGAAGGGTAAGCCGCTGAACCCGTATCCATTACTGGTACGTGCAGTGGAAAGAAGCACGCAGATAGAGTGAAGGGTACAACAAAGCAACACGAAT
>JANODS010001500.1:0-3316 GCA_031412835.1 Acidobacteriota bacterium
AACGTTGAGAATGTGATGGCGGCGGCGGCCGCGGCGTGGCTGGCGAATGTGTCGCTCGACGATATTGAGGCCGCTGTCCGCACCTTCCCCGGAGTGGAACATCGGTTGGAGTTTGTGCGAGAGGTGGCGGGAATCCGCTACTACAATGATTCGAAGGCAACCAACGTTGATGCCACGGAGAAGGCGCTCGACGCCTTTGACGGTGGGTTGTGGGTGATTCTCGGGGGCAAGGATAAGCAGAGTGACTATCGGGCGTTGGCGGGTCGCCTGCGAACCAAGGCGCGCGGCATTCTATTGATTGGCATGGCGGCAAGCATTATCCGTCGGCAGTTGGAAGAGGTGGAACCCGGCCTTCCGCTGATCGATTGCGGCACGATTGAGGAGGCCGTTCGGGTGGGTCACTCGGAAGGGCAAAGCGGCGACACCGTGCTTCTCGCACCGGCCTGCGCGAGCTTCGATCAGTTTCAAAGTTATGAGCATCGCGGGCGCGTGTTCAAAGAATTGGTTCACAACCTGAAGTAGGAAACGACGATGGGAAAGAGACTCTACACTGACAAAATTCTGTTCTATGCCGTGGTGGCCTTGGTCACGTTTGGCTTGATCATGGTCTATTCCGCGAGTTCGATCATTGCCGTGCAAGGCAAATATGACGTGGACTCGAACTACTTTTTCCTGCACCAGTTGGGGTGGGCGGTGGTGTCGTTTCTCGCGCTCATGATCTTGAAACGGCTGAATTATCGGCTTTTCAATACTCCGGCATGGGCGTTTGGGGGCATCGGTGTCGTGCTGACGATGCTGATTGTGGCGTACCTCACGGACTCGACGAAGCACCGTTGGCTGAAGCTCGGAGTCGGTTCGCTGCAACCGAGCGAACTGGCCAAGCCGGCGCTTGTGTTGTTCCTGGCGTTCTTTCTCTCCCGCCGGATTCGCGCGGTCAACAATGCCCGCTTTACGCTGGCCGGATGCGGCTTGGTGCTCTCGTTCGTCGTCTTCTTCGTGTCGCTGGCCGACCTGGGAACGGCGGTGGTGCTGATCGCAACGACGTTCCTGACGTTTTTCGTGGCGGGTTTGGATCGGCGCTATATGCTGTGGGCGGTGCCGGTAGCGGCGCTGTTCATGCTCGTGGGCGTCGCGGCCAAGCCGTACCGCGTGGGACGCGTCATCGTGATATTGGATCCCGATCACAAGGTTCTCAACGTGATCGATCCGAACGGCTGGGTGATGACCTATGTGAAGAGCTCCACCGCTCCGTCGGACCCTGCCTATCAAGCGCTGCAATCGAAGATCGCAATCGGTTCGGGGGGACTCTTCGGCCTGGGGCTGATGGACGGCAAACAGAAGCTGTTCTATGTCCCGGAGCCGCATACGGATTTCATTTTTGCCGTGATCGGGGAGGAGTTTGGACTGCTGGGTTCGACGGCTTTACTAGTGGGTTTTTTCGTTATCCTTTGGCGAGGGTATCGAACGTTCCTAATGGCGCCGGATGACTTCGGGCGCTATATAGCACTTGGCGTGACGACGATGATTGTCTTCCAGGCGCTGTTCAATCTTTCGGTGGTGACGGGCCTGGGCCCCACGAAGGGAATCCCGCTGCCGATGATCAGCTACGGCGGCAGTTCGTTGCTGGCGACGCTGCTTTCGGTTGGCCTTTTGCTGAGCGTCAGTGAGCGTTCGCACTAATGGTGTTTCTAATGGCGGGAGGCGGCACAGGCGGACACGTGATCCCCGGCATCGCGGTGGCTCGGGAACTGTCCGCCCGCGGCCACACGCCGGTGTTCGTCGGCACGCGGCGGGGCCTGGAATCGAAACTGGTGCCCGCGGCCGGGTTCCCGCTGGAGTTAATCGAAATCGGCAGTTTGCAGGGGCAGGGCCGATGGCAGCAGTTGACGACGATGGCGCGCCTGCCGGGGAGCATCCTTCGCTGCCTGGCTCTGCTGCGAAAGCACGAGGCGGCGGCCGTATTCAGCATGGGCGGGTACGCGGCGGGCCCGGTGGCGGTGGCGGCGGCGCTGCGACGGGTGCCCCTAATTCTGATGGAGCCGAACGCCATGCCAGGCCTTACCAATCGTTACATGGCCCGTTTCTCGCGCAAGGCCATGTTGAGCTTTGATGACGCGCTGGCTTACTTTCCGTTGGGAAATGGCGAGTTGACCGGGCTCCCCGTGCGCCGAGAGTTTTTCAATCTGCCGCAGCGGAAACGCGGCGAGATCATTAGTATTTTAGTGACCGGCGGGAGTCGCGGGGCGCGGACGTTGAACCAAGCGGTGGCCGGCCTGTGGCCGTTGCTGGCCGGACAACCCGTGCGGATTCTACTGCAATCGGGGGCGGATGTTCCGGACATTCCAGGGGTGACGGTGGTTCCCTTCGTCGACGATATGCCGACCGCATTCGCGGATGCGGATCTGGTGATCTGCCGAGCGGGCGCGGGGGCGGTGGCGGAACTTGCCGCCGCGGGTAAGGCAGCCATTCTGGTTCCCTACCCCTTCGCCGCCGACGACCACCAGGCGAAGAACGCCGCGGCGCTGGAACGAGCGGGCGCGGCACGCATGGTGCGAGACGGCGAATGCACGGCGGAACGGCTGCGAGTCGAGATCGCGGCGCTGCTCCTGCCGGGGAAATTGGAAGCGATGGGGGCCGCGGCGAGACGCTTGGCTCGACCCGGCGCGGCGGAGCGGGCGGCCGACCTGCTTGAGGAATGTGTTGGAGTATTGAAACAATAAAAGATCGAAATGTTTTTTAAGCCACAACACGTTCACTTCACCGGCATCGGCGGCATCGGCATGAGCGGCCTGGCCATGGTGTTGCACAATCTGGGTTATACGATCACGGGTTCGGATCAGAAATTCTCCGCTACCACGGACCGTCTCGTCAGCCTCGGCATCAAGGTTTACGAGGGCCACACGGCGGCGAATGTGGCGGGGGCGAAGGCGCTGGTGGTGACTTCGGCAGCGAGCGCGGATAACCCGGAATTGCTCGAAGCACGGCGGCTCGGCATACCGATCATTCCACGTGGCGAACTGTTGGCCGAGTTGATGCGTCTGAAGTATGGCATCGCAATCGCGGGCAGCCATGGAAAGACGTCGACGACTTCCATGACGGCGGCGATCTTGGATTACGCCGGGCTCGACCCGACGGTGGTGGTTGGCGGCAAGGTGGGGACGCTGGGCGGGGGCAACGCGCGCCTGGGTAAAAGTGATTTTCTGGTGGTCGAGAGCGATGAGAGCGATGGTTCGTTCCTGAAGCTCGCGCCGATTCTGGCGGTGGTGACGAACATTGACCGGGAACATCTGGATCACTATCACTCGATTGAGGAGAT
>JANODS010001501.1:0-6533 GCA_031412835.1 Acidobacteriota bacterium
CCGGTCCAGTTTCACTTTCCCGGCATCAATTTGCGACATCTTCACGGCTTCTGTCACCAGCAAGCTTAACCGGTCGGTCTCCTCATCAATGATCGTAATCATCTCCCGCTGCGCCGCGCGCGGGGCTTCCGCTTCCCCTAGCAACCAGGTGGAAGCCGCCTTGATCGAAGTAAGCGGGGTTTTGAACTCGTGCGCGATCGCGTCCAGTAGCATCGACTTAAATTCCTCATTCTGCCGCGCTACCTCCGCTTTGTTCGCCGCCTCCTCCGCGCTTACCCTTTCCAGTGAAATCGCGACGATGTTGAGTAGCGCCTGCACGGCGCTGTCCGGCTGGCGGATCCCTCTAGCCGCCAGCGCTCCTATCGCGTGCCCTCCCAATAGAATCGGCCACGTATCCACTCCGCTTGCCGTATCGTGATGATGCGCGCCCTGAAGTACGACTTGCTTCAAGGTCGGCTCAAGCCCTGCTATTTCACCGGTGCCCCCCAAGAAAGTCAGGCCGTTCTTCGAGTCGAAAAGCACAACCGCATCCAACTCGAAGATCTGAGCGATATGCTTGGCCGCCTGAGCGCCAATCGGCTGCGCTGAGTCTGTCAAGAGAATCGCCCGGCTGAGTGCATAAAGTTGCTCCGTTTCCCGCTGCCTCCGTTTCGCTTCCAGGTTCTGTGCCTTCGCGCGGTTGGAAAGGTGGCTCGCCACCGAGGCGGTGATCAAAAACGTGAGTAGCGCCACCCAGTTCTGAGGGTCGGCGATGGTGAACTGTCCTACCGGCGGAAGGAAAAAGTAGTTGTAACAAAGCACCGCCACCACAGAGCAGATAGCCGATTCAGTAAGTCCCCATACCGTCGCCACGCCAAGGATCAGCATGAGATAAAAGAAGCCCACCGTTGCCGCGTTCACCGGCAAGATTCTGAAGCAGATGGCGGTGATCATGGCCACGCCCAAGCTCGCCATTGCAGCGCGGACTAGCGTCGAGAAAATGGGGTGCATGGCATTCGCTGCTCAACTATAACAGTCCAGAACCTCGGGTGCCAATTTTGAATCACTGGTGCCAGAGACACAAAAGTCCGAGCCTGCCCATAAGTTTCAACACGCGTCAATTCAGATGAGTTAGTCGGCGCACTTACATCGAGTCCCGCGGCTTCTGTCCGCCAGTCCGAGTTGTTACTTCTTACGATTCCACTAGCCTTCCGCGCTGGCATCAGCAACACCGGCGTCACCGCACTTTGTTCATCGTGCGAAAACTGCCCCGGTCGGCGGGTCGTCGCCTTCCCTTGCCCCCTGATGGAGTAGATGCCGGCGGCATCGACGAAAAAGCTAAGCGGATGGCTGTTTTTCTTTGTCTTACCGGGCGATTAGCGCGTGAACTTAAAATGAGCGATGGATCGTGATTACTTTCCCCCTCCGATTCCGCCCTAGAAAAGTGGAGACCTACAAACCATGATCACGCGCTTTCTCATCCCGGCAACTTTGTTGCTTCTTCCTCTCGCCCAAGCGGCCGAGAAGCACCCCTGGGCCGGCTTCAAACCCGGCAGCTACGCCAAGATGAAGTCCACGACCACGGTCGGGGCCAACAAAACCGTCACCGAGATGACGCAGACGCTCATCAGCCTTGATGCCAAAAACGCCGTCGTCGAAACCGAGACCAAGGTCATGGGCCAGTCAATGAAGAATCGCATCAACATCCCGCTTCATGCCGCCTCCACCCCGGCCAACGCGACAGCGGCCAAGGCCCCGGTGGCTGTCAACGAGACCATCACAGTCGGTGGCAAGGCCATCGCCTGCAAGTGCTACGAAATGGAATCCAACGCTAACGGGATGAAGACGACCTCACGCGCCTGCTCGAGCGACACCGTCCCCGGTGGAGCCGTCAGGGTTATGTCGAAGTCCTCCGGTGCCGTCAAGATGGACTCGGTTTCGGAGCTCGTCGAGTTCTCGGCCAAGTAGCCCGACGGCGTTCAATCCGCTCTTGGGGTTCACGCCGTTGCCACTATCCGCGGCAAGTCGGTCGAGCGAATCGGTTTCGTCAGGAAATCGTCCATGCCCGCCGCCTTGCCGCGCTTGCGGTCCCTCGTCTTCTGGAAATTACTCCATACCCAGTGCGCTCAGTTCTTTCCACACGCCACGCCTCAACCAACGGAAACAGGCCCGTCCGGCCCGTCCGGTACCCCGCCCTCGAACCCGATCGCAACGTCCAGCTTTCGGAGCATCGACCGCTTCTTCTCCTGATGAGCCTGCATGCGCCGAAGAATATCGTCCAGGATCTGCACGGCATCCGCCACGTAGGGTCCCTTATTCAACATCACGCACTCCGCTCGCACCCCCATCGCGGCGTCGGTGATCTCTGATCGGGACGGCGTTCCTGTCTTGACGAGCGACTCCAACACCTGTGTCGCCCAGACCACCGGAACATGCGCCGCCTCGGAAATCCACAGAATCTCCTCCTGCAGTTCGGCCAACCGTTGATAGCCGCACTCGATAGCCAAATCGCCCCGCGCGATCATCACGCCGACGTTGTGACTGCCCATCGCCGCCAACAGCACGCTCGGCAAATTCTCAAACCCCTCCCGTGTTTCGATCTTTAGAACGATTCCCAAATCATGCGCGCCCAGCTTCGAAAGGTGGGATTGCAGCAGTCGAACATCCTCGTCTGTCCGCACGAAAGAGTATCCCAAAATGTCCGCATTCTTAACGATAAACTCCAGTGCCAGCACGTCTTCCGCCGTCAAGGTGGCCGTCACGAGGTTCGTCTCCGGCAGGTTGATGCCCTTCTCCGCCCCCAGTTTCCCCCCTGCGGCTCTCGCCTGTTGAATCTCCACCTTTACTCCATCTGGCGTTACCTCTCGAATAATTCCACCTATCTTTCCGTCGTCAAACCAAATCGGTTGGCCGGGTTGCACGCAGTCGAAAAATTCAGGCAACGTCACCCCGACGCGCGCCGGGTGCGCCGGCTCTAGCTCCGTCGCCGGTCGGCCGAGACTGCCGGGTTCCAAACTGCGCGTCAAAATCAGCGTTTCGCCCACACGCAGAAATAGGGTCTGCTCCTTCGGCGAAATCGGTCCGGTCCGTGCGCTCCGGCGGGGCTCATCTTTGTTCTGGTAAACGGCTTTCAAAAGGAGCCCCGGAGCGAGGTACACGGTCTTATTACTTTCTGCCCAACGATTCTTGCCGACGGCTTCGCCAACCGTCAAGGACCGCCGCGCCCCGCGCGTGTCCTTCAACCGAATGCGGTCGCCCGTCGAAAGGCTCGCAAGCCACCGACCCGGCACAGGAAGGCAGACACTTTCGGGCTCTGGCGACCCTTCCGGCTTAGTCTGAGGGGTCAGCCAGATGCGCGCAGGCTTCACCACCCGGCCGAAGTCATCCCGCTTGGGACGAGCCCTTATGACGGCGGGGCGAGGCTGAATCGGCCCCGTGCGTAGTTTAGGGCCGGCCACATCCATCTCCACCTTGCAGCTTTTCCCCGTCTCCTGCTCCGCCCTCCGAAGGTTGCCGATCATGCTGAACCAAGCCGCTTCGTCGTCATGCGCGCAGTTGATACGCATGCAATTCATGCCGCGGTGCAGCAGGTCCCGCACCAGGGCATAATCGGTCGCGGCGGCGGACGGCATCGTGACCATAATGCGGACATTGCGGCCTTCCGGTTCCGCTCCCAGCAACACTTCGGTATTCCGTTCCAGCAGTCGACGGCCTTCCGCCCCGTCGCAAATTGGCCCGGCGGGAGCGGGGTAAGCGGTCTTTTTCTTTTGCAAACCGGCGAGGGCTCTCATCACCGCCCGCACGCCGCTCAGCACATGAGTCTCGGTCCGGCCCAGCGACGATAACCCCAAATCGGCCAACTGCTCCTGCATTGCCCGGACATCACGCCGCCGCAATGCCAGATAGTGAAGCAGGTTGGTCGCACTCACCCGCCGCTCCGGTTGGATTTGCTCCAACATGGGAAGATTCTCCTTCACCAAGTCCAACATCTCCCTGTGCAGGCTCTCCAACTCATTGTTCAGCGGACGCAATTTTGACGACATAGGAATGGCTCCATACAGTTCACAGCACGCAAATGGCCATCGCTGCCATTTTCTGAAATCAGCAGCCAACCCCGTGCCGCCAGACCTCGAACAGGCCGGCGCGATACAAGGTGGCCCGGGCGAACGGCAAAGTGGGCAGCTATTTCGGCAACCGGGACTTTGGCGTTTTTGAACAGCGTCCGGATGATCTTTCGTGCCTTCGCGGGGCTCGCCGGACTCGCCGGCAAGCTCGTTCACGTCCCGGTATGCAGGGTCGGTCGAGTGAGCAGCGCGACTGTGACCCTGGAAGCTGATGTGGGTCGCTCTACACTGTGCAACTAATCGTTACCTATTTCTTCTAATCGGGAATCTCGGCTTCGACCAGCTTTGCCAGCAGGGCCTTCTGCTGCTCCAGATCCGTCTTCGCTTGCAGCAGCTTTGTTTGTCCTTTCGCTCCCCGCACAACAGAATTGTTCGGCCGCGGAACAACCCTTGCGGAGTCGTTGCACAAACGACCGGTGATGCAATTCACCCTGCGTCATTTGGCGCTGGGTTGGCCTTGTAGACTTCCGGCGCTAGGCGAGAAACCTTTCTATATGTTCAGCACAAAGGTCGAGTTGGTCCAGCCATGCAACATGGCCAGCGTCCGGGATTACCTCACATTTGCCGTTCCCCATCAAACGTGCCATCTCCTGGCCAAGATGCGGGGGACCGAAGGCGTCCTTCTCACCCCACAGGAGCAGTGTAGGTGTGGCTAGGTTGCGGAGTTCCGGTCGAAGTTGGTAAGTCAGGGTCGCAGATCCCGCAAAGACGCCTGCTTCAGGTGTGCTGTATACGCTTTCATTAAGAGTGATCCAGCTCTCCAATGCTCCCGGAATTGTTGCGCCAACTGTCATGCAGTCAAGGTAGTCGGCTGGCACTCGGCTAACATTGGCCACCAGCATTTTCGCAAAGCCTTTGCGTGTTGGGTCAGGTCCGGGTTTCAGTACGGTGGCAAAGAGCGCCGAATTGACAATGCGTGTGCCAATCAGCCGTTGAGAAAACCGAGGCAGTGGCGGACTGCCTGCGGGCTCACCAACAAGTACCAGCTTAGAGACTCGTTCCGGGTACGCGAGCGCGTAGACTAAGCCGAAGTAGCCCCCCATTGAGTTTCCAACAATGGCCGCACGCTGAAGCCCCAGTTGGTCCATTACACCGCCAACGAACGCGACGGCGTGAGACCGTAACGGCACACGGGTATACAGAAACTTCGTTGTGAGCCCGCAGCCAGGTCGATCCGGAGCATATATCTGGAACCGCTTGTGAAGCCTCCCAAGCAAGGGTATCCACGAGGCAGCAACACTGTTTCCACCGTGGACGAATAGCACGGGCTCACCTTGGCCTGCCTCGATTACGTGGACTCGGAGTCGTGGATCTGATAGGTCCAGAAACTGAGACTGCGGAGGAACCCCGTGTCGGGCAAGCAGTGCATCCTGCAATTCACGGAAATGCTTTTCAACGTTGGGATCAGGCGCTGGCAAATCATGATTAGCACGAAATAACGCACTGCCGCCGCCAACTGTAGCTATGCCAGCGGCGGACAGGATCAGATTACGTCGACTCGGCACTTCAGTCTCCTTTCGAAACGTTCAGCCACTAACCAAAGCGTAGCGCGAAGCCGCGGCCCCGACCAAATGAACGCCGGAAAAGCGATATCTGGATTGGTTGCCTCAGAATCATTTGGCGCAGTTTATCGCCGATGTGACCGAAGAACTCGATCTTGGCTCGATCTATCGGTCCTACGAAGGTATACATCCGCCACGTGATGACGCACGAGGAATACAGTAAGGAGGATTGGAAGAAGCGATGTAAAACTCCGTGCTCGAAGTAGATCCCAAGCGCTACGGGCGTCTGCTTGCGCGCAAGCTGCCGGCAGTCATTCGCACCGAGGGAGAGAATGAGCGCCTGATCGCCGAGTTAGAGGATCTCGACAGGCGCCATGACGATCTCACGCCGGAGGAACGGGAGTACTCCGAACTTCTGACCGTGCTCATCGAAGCATTCGAGGAGGCCAACTATGCTCTTGAAGGATCAACGCCCGACAGCAGGTTGCGCAGTCTGATGGAAGAGCACGGTCTGCGTCAGCGCGACCTGCTCAACGTTTTTGGTTCCCGCGGCGGAGCCTCTGAGGTCGTGAGCGGTAGGCGGGCAATCAGCAAGGCCCAGGCGAAGAAACTCACCGAGATTTTTCACGTGCCTGCCGATCTTTTCCTTTGAAATGACGGATCTCGATTAGTACCTCGAAGGCCTCTTGAAACAGGTCTGTACGGACCTTGCCCAGATGTATCCCTCGGAGCAGCAGCCCAGCGAGTATGGTCTGGTCTTTCCAAGCAAACGAGATGGCACTCTCCGAATCAGTGAGCAGGAAGCCAAGCTTTTCTTCGTGAAACACCTGTCTGTCGATAGGCGGTTTTGCTTTTCCGTGGAGACGCCGACGGGCGAGACGTACCAGCAAAAAGGCCAAACGCCGATCAGCGCGCGAGTGGACTTGAC
>JANODS010001502.1:0-4412 GCA_031412835.1 Acidobacteriota bacterium
GCCAATCCGGTGGTGTTGTTTGAGGTGTTGTCGAAGTCGACGGAGGCATATGATCGGGGCGAGAAGTCGGCTCACTATCGGCGCATCGAATCCCTGCAGGAGTATTTGTTGATTGCGCAGGGGGCGGTTCGGGTGGAACGGTATCGACGGGTGGGGAGCAACGAATGGGTCCTGTCCGAGTTTACGGATGAGGGGGCGATGCTGGAGTTGGCGAGTTTGGGGATTGAGATCCCGGTCGCCGCGATCTACGACGGCGTTGAGTTCGGGGCGAGCGGAGGGCGGTAGGCTCATGATTAGTCCGGCTGAGTACATCAAGCTCGAAGAAGACACTGGCGAGCGGTTTGAGTATTGGAACGGGGAAGTGTTTGCGATGAGCGGGGGGACGCTGCCGCACGCTCTCATCTCAGCGCGTCTGAACCGGCGAATTGGCGTGTTGTTGGAGGGTAAAGGCTGCGAGACCGTTGGCTCTGACCAACGAATTGTCGTGCTGGAGACGGGTCTGGAGACCTATCCAGATGTATCCGTGTTTTGCGGCAAGGCGCAGATGGCCGGGACGCACGGGTTAGCGGTGGCGAACCCGGTCGTGCTGATTGAAGTCCTTTCGAAGTCGACCGAAGCTTACGACCGGGGGGAGAAATTCGCTCATTACCGGCGGATTGCGTCGCTGCGGGAGTATGTCTTGGTCGCGCAAGATAAGGTTCGCGTTGAGTGCTTTCGTCGAGGGGAGAACGGGACTTGGGTGCTGACCGAGTACACGGAAACGAGTGCGGCCTTGAGCCTCGATAGTTTATCGATTTCGATTCCCATCGCCGCGATCTACGACGGGGTTGAGTTCGAAGCCGGCGGCACTCGCTAGCGCTTCGAGGGACGCGAAGAAGAGCTTGTTGGTCTTGGCGGGGACCGGCTTCAAGGGGACCCCAGCGAGATGGTTGCGAAGGCCCCACCGGAAGGCCAGGTAGTTCTCGGCTAGTCGGCTGTAGGGATCCAGATGCACCTGGCCGCGAGTTCGGCAGGGGGTGATGATGGGCCCTTCGTCATCGTTGCCGAAGGCGTGATAGTCGCCCGAAAGCCAAAACTGGCCGACGAGGGCCGCGGTGATGGCGTCGAGTTCGTCGTGCTTCAGCGTCCGACTGGGAAGGTCGAGTCCGTAACCGACGAGACCCTGGCGGAGACCGGGCAGATCGGCTTTCTTGCGAGGGATGCCAAGCGAATCCTGGGCCGAACCGGGGAAACCCTCAATGACCGGAATGCCGTGGCTTTCGAATGTCTTCTTCAGGGCGATGCCGCGGTGCGTTAGGCGGACCATGGAAGGAAGCAGGCAAGGATAGACACCGATCCGGAGAGCCATTAGCTCGCGTTCGGCGTCGCGGAGGATCGAGCCGGGTTGGCGGGGAAGGCCGAGGGGAGAATCGAGCGAAACCACGGCGGGCTTGGCCGCGAGAGTGGCGGCGAGGAGTTCGGCGTCCGTCCGAAGGAGGGCCGTAGTCGCGCGACAGCCGTCGAGGCTCGCCCAACCACTCGGTTTAATCGGGCTGCCTGTAAGGTCAATCCCAACGGATAGTTGTGCCATAATCTGAATACTGCGTCCCCCCCAATCCGTTCGGATTGGGTAAATTTCCCCACAACTTCTTTTTATTAGCCGGGTTGGCAAAATCAATCTGTTCGTAACGAGGTGCCCATGCGGCCCATTGGGATTGTTTTCTATTTTTCTACTTTATGCGGAATTTTCGCGCAGTCGGGAGAAAACTGCACGTTTCAAAATGATCCGGAGGAGTTTCTGCTGAAGCAGGAGCGAGCCTTTCGGTCTATCCATGATCGGACGATGGCGCTCGGGAAGCTTCGGGGCGCTACGGCGGCCCGGACGGTGAACGCTTGGGATCTACCTTGGCGAAATTTCGTCGATGAGGAGATTCTGGGCCGTTTGGAGAAGGATCGAGTGCCGGTGGCCCCGCTCACCACGGACGAAGAGTTCGTCCGCAGAATTTACCTCGACCTGATCGGGCGCTTGCCGCGTCCAGAGGAAATGTCCGCCTTTGTCAAAGATGCGACGGAAGGCAAACGGGACGGGTTGATTGATCGGCTGCTGTTCACCCCGGAGTTCAGCTACCGATGGGCGGCATGGCTGGGTGATTTGGTAGGGAACCAGCGGACGGCGACCAACGTGAATCAGCAGAACGATGGTCGGAACGCGATGTACAACTACCTGGTCAGCGCGGTGGGGAACGGGAAGAGTCTGCGGGAGGTTGCGTGGGAACTTGTTGCGGGATCTGGTAACAACTATGAGAGTGGTCCGGCCAACTGGGGCGTTAGAACGATCACGCCGGGAGGCCCGGTGCAGGATCGCTACGATGCGGCTAATGTCCGGGCCGCATCCGTTTTCCTGGGTTTGGGCCACTACGACTGCCTGACCTGCCACGACGGGCGACGGCATTTGGACGAACTCAGTTTGTGGGGGAAGTCCGTGACCCGGATGGACACTTTTCGGATGGCGGCTCATTTTTCGCGTCAAACCGTGGCGGGACGACCGAACATCGCGGGAAATTTCTTCACCAATAGCTTCGACGTATCGGACCGCGCGACGGGAACTTACGACCTGAATACCAACTTCGGAAATCGACCGAATCGAGTGCGGGTGGGGACGGTGCTGAACGTGACGCCAGAGTATCGAAATGGGAAGGTTCCGACCGGCGGACAAAGCTGGCGGGAGGCTTATGCGACCGAGTTGGTGAGCGACCCGATGTTTTCGAAGAATTTGGCGAACCGGCTGTTCAAGCAGATTTTCAACCTTGCGTTGGTGGAGCCGGTGGACCAGTTGGACCCGGCACGTCTGGATCCAGACCAAGAGCCGGCGGCCCCGTGGAGCTTCCAGACCCAGCACGTGAGACTGCTTGCCCGAATAGCGAATCAATTGGCGGGCACGGACTATAACTTACGGGAGGCGTTGCGGGTGCTCGTTTCTTCGACCAGCTACCAGTTGAGTTCCCGGTACGACGGCGAATGGAAGCTGGACTACGTGCCGCTGTATGCGCGGCATTACGCCCGCCGGCTGGAAGCCGAAGAGCTACACGATGCGTTGGCGCAGGCTAGTGGCAATCTGCCAACTTATACGATCGTTGGTTTCGGCGAGGCCGTGCGGAGCGCATGGGTGCTGCCGGATACGAGCGAACCGCAGAACAACGCCGGCAACGGACGGAACTTCATGGATGTGTTTCTGCGGGGGAACCGGGATACGCAGGTGAGGCGGCAGGACGGGTCGATATTGCAGCAGTTGGCGCTGATGAACGACCAGTTTGTGCGGGACCGGATTCGGGTGGCGAGTTCGGTGAACTTGCAGGCGGCGTCCCGGATGACGGATCCGAATGCGATTGTGAGCCATATGTTCCCGCTGTATTTGGGACGGGAAGCGAATGCAACTGAGCGGCAGAAGTCAGTGCTGTTCCTCTCGCGGGCCGCGACGGCCGCGGCGAAAAACACGGCGATTGAAGATCTGGCGTGGACCCTGATCAACAAGATCGATTTTCTTTACAGCTATTGAGGAGCGACGACCATGGCGAAAGATAAATTTGGATTTGATTGGGCGGGCGTGACGGGGCGGCATTTCTGGAAAGGGCCGCAGCTAGGACGGCGGATGTTTTTCCGGCACATGGGGGCCGGGCTGGGGGGATACTTCCTGATGCCTGGGCGGCCGATGGAGACGGTGGCGAAGGCGGCCGTAAGGACGCAGGGCAAGGCGAAGAACTGCATCTTCATTTTGATGAACGGGGGGCCGAGCCACATCGACACCTTCGACTTGAAGGTGGGGGCATGGACGCCACCGGCCTTCAATGCGACGAGCTATGACGGGGTGATGTGGCCGCAAGGGCTGTTCCCGAAGCTGGCTGAGCAGATCGACAATTTTGCGCTGGTGCGATCCATCAAGAGCTGGAACGCGGCGCACGGGTTGGCGCAATCGTGGCTGCAGATCGGGCGGAATCCGCTGTCGGGGCTATCGAAGATCGCGCCGCACATTGGCTCGATTGTGTCGCTGGAGTTAGGGGCGCAGTCGGCGAATCGGACGATGCCAGCGTTTGTTTCGCTGAACACGGGGACGGGGCCGGCGCAGGGCTATCTGGCTCCGGAGCATGCTCCGTTTTACGTGAATCCGGGCGGTGCCGGCTTGGCGAATACGACGCACTTTGATGGGCAGCCGGCGTTTGACCGGCGGGTGAATCTGTTGGTGGATATGGATACGGAGTTGCGTAGTTCCGGGGAGTTGGGCGCGTCGGCTCTCGAGAACGCCAAGTGGGGGGAATCGGCTCGAAAGCTGATGTACAACCCGGAGGTGGCGCGGACGTTTACGTTCGACAACAACGAACGGTTGCGGTACGGGAACTCTGGATTCGGCAGCGCGTGCATTACGGCGAAGAACTTGT